>NZ_JBNVZR010000010.1:0-107076 GCF_052527415.1 Legionella navarrensis
TTATCTGCAACAGCGCTGACCTGCTGAAATTACCATTATATGTATTTATCTTTTCAGGCACTGGTTAAATCACGAATTGGTCTGCAGGACGGTGATATAACGAATTTTCATTTTTATTATAGCAGACTCTAGCCACCTGCGCTTTTTTCTGTTAGATTCCGTTGTTCAGTCATGGTGGCCTTATTGGTCCCCTGGCGTCGATAGACTGTGAACCCCGTCAGGCCCGGAAGGGAGCAGCGGTAACAGTTGACTCGAGCGCCCGGCAAGGCTCTTAAGGCCGCCACCCAATTTGATGAAATCCTATGAGCTATCTGGCCCTTGCGCGTAAATGGCGACCCCGAACCTTTTCGCAACTGATCGGGCAGGAGCACATTAATAAAGCGCTAATCAAATCTCTCGACCAGCAACGCCTTCACCATGCCTATCTATTCACTGGAACACGTGGTGTTGGAAAAACCAGCGTTGCACGACTCATGGCCAAAGCGCTTAACTGCGAACGAGGTATCAGTTCGACACCCTGTCTGGAATGTGAAGCCTGTATTGCCATAGAACAGGGGCGTTTTATTGATCTGATAGAAATTGATGCCGCATCCAAAACACGTGTTGAAGACACCCGTGATGTTCTGGAAAACATACAATACGCCCCAACGTCGGGACGGTATAAGATTTACCTCATTGATGAGGTCCACATGCTCTCCCAGCACAGCTTTAATGCGCTGTTGAAAACACTGGAAGAACCACCTGAGCACGTTAAGTTTCTGCTGGCAACAACAGATCCGCAAAAGCTGCCGGTCACGGTATTGTCTCGCTGTTTACAGTTTCATCTTAGACACATACCTGTCGATATCATCCAGACGCAGTTAAGTATTATATTGCAGGACGAGAATATTCCCTTTGACGAGGACGCGCTGTTACTGCTGGCACGTGCGGCCCAGGGCAGTATGCGTGATGCGCTCAGTCTGCTGGATCAGGCTATTGCCAGTGTTGAGCATCGACTGATTGCCAGCGAAGTCAGAGCCATACTCGGATACACCCAGCAAGACTATGCAGGACAGTTACTGCAGGCCTTATGTGATACGGATACGCGACAGGTTCTTGCACTCAGCCGGCAGATTGCCTCCGAGGGTGGTTATTACACCTATGTATTCGACGAGCTTCTCGACTGCCTGCATCAAATTACATTATGCCAGTGTCTGGGTGACTCTCCTTCTCCTCTGTTAAAGGCCGATGACAATATCGAGCGCCTGGCCACACAAATGAGCCCGGAAGACGTACAGCTGTTTTATCAGATAGCGTTGAAAGGTCGAGATGAAATGCATCTGGCTCCCAGTCTGCTGATTGGCTTTGAAATGTCCCTGCTGAGAATGCTTGCCTTTCGGCCGGCATCTCTGGCACCTGTTCCTGCCCTGGCCTGTGAAATCAGGCGGGTACATCCCGGCAGCACGCTGCCGCCGGCCGCTGAAGAATCGGTCGTAAGACCTGTTGAAGAAGTCAAGCTTCCTGAATCAGCACCTGTTGCGCCGACTCCTGATGTCGTTATTCAGGAAATGCCGCGACATGATGAAAGCTGGCTTCATATTCTTGGCAAATTAAAATTAAGTGGTTTGACTCAAACCGCCGCTGAAAACGCAGAAATGGTAGGGCGCTCTGGAAATACACTCACGCTGAGAGTGTCCAAGGGACATCAATCGCTGTTTACTTCCAGTGTATGCGAACGAATTGCGCAGGCCTTATCAGGCTATTACAATGAAACAATCAAAATTTCAATGGAGTATGACGAGGCAACGCAGGCGTCACCGGCTCAAATCAAACAGGTTGAACGGGACACCAACCAGAAAAATGCCGAAAGCAGCCTGCAGAATGATCCTTTTTTACAGCAGTTACAACAGGAATTCTCTGCAGAGCTGGTCAAAAATTCTATCGAACCGCTCTGATATGATGTATAATTATTTACCACAACTTAAATTACGAGGTCTAGCATGGATATGAATCAAAATCTGGGTAACCTGATGAAAGAAGCCCAAAAAATGCAACAACGCATGCAGGAAGCTCAAGAGCAGCTCACCAAATTAACCGTTATTGGTCAATCTGGAGGCGGCATGGTTAAAATTGAAATGAACGGCCGTCATGAAGTCCTGAAAACAACCGTTGCTCCCACGCTTCTGGAAGAAGACATTGAAATGCTGGAAGATCTCGTTTCTGCTGCGGTTAATGATGCTGCCCGCAAAATTGAAGTGGCTTCACGTGAGAAAATCAGCAAATTGACCGCCGGTCTGAACATTCCTGGCGATCTGATGAAAGACTCAGATAAAGAGTAACCGATCGAATGGATGCCCTGAGTCGACTCATAGCCGCTTTGCGCTGCCTGCCTGGCGTTGGCCCTAAGTCAGCGCAGCGCATGGCCTATCATCTGTTACAGCATCAACGGCAGCGCGGCCTGCAGCTTGCCGCCTGCCTCCAACAGGCTATGGAAACACTGGGGCATTGCCAGCGCTGTAACAATTACACCGAAGATGACCTCTGCAGCCTGTGTCAGAACACAGCACGTGATCCATCGATACTGTGCGTTGTAGAAAGTCCTTCTGACGTAGCCGCCATTGAGCAGTGCGCCGCTTTTTCCGGTCATTATTTTGTTCTTATGGGCAAGATTTCACCGCTGGATGGGATGGGGCCTGATGACATTGGTTTACCGCGCCTGTACGATTTGATTGTTCAACATGGGATTCAGGAAATTATTCTCGCATTAAGCCCATCGGTTGAAGGACAGACGACCACACACTTTATCTGTGACATGTTACGAGAGCAGCCCGTGAAAGTCAGTCAGCTGGCGCATGGTATTCCCTCGGGAGGCGAACTGGAGTTTCTGGATGGAACAACCATCGGCAGTGCACTTCGTAATCGAGCGCTTGTACATGCGTAGTCTGCGCCGTCTTATTTTGCTGTTTTTTCTGGCCTTATGCCTTGCCGGAGTATCTGGAAACGCACTGGCCTCGTTTAATAAAAACCTGTGGCCCATCTGGCTGGTGAATAATCCTCTGTCGCAGGAAACTATTTCTCACGATGACTGGCAGGATTTTCTGGATGCTCACGTCAGTACCAGTGATGAAGGCATTAATCTGATTGACTACTCCGACCTGAAAAAGGCCGACCTTGATCTACTGAGTCGTTATATCAATAAACTCTCAACGATTGATATCCGACATTACAATCGATCGGAACAACTGGCTTACTGGATCAATCTGTATAATGCCCAGACGGTCAGAACGGTAGCCAATTATTATCCTATCAGCAGTGTTGAACAAATCAACATATCGCCAGGCCTGTTCAGTGTAGGCCCATGGGGAGCGCAATTACTGACGGTAAACGGCCATAGCATGTCGCTGGATGACATTCAGAATCGCATTATTCGTCCAATCTGGAACGATCCACGAACACATTATGCCCTAAACAACGCCTGCATTGGCGCGGCCAATCTGAGCCGCAAGGCCTGGCGTGGTGACACAATTGAAACACAGCTGAATCAAGCGGCCTCCCGATACATCAATTCGTTCCGCGGTGTTCAGGTTATAGAAGGCAAACTGGTCGTATCCAAGATATATAACTGGTTTGTCGACGATTTTGGCGGCAGCCAGAAAGACGTCATCACTCATTTGCGATTTTTTGCCAGACAACCTTTGCTGAATCAGCTGCAACATATTAATGGTATTGATAATTATGTCTATAACTGGCATTTAAACAACACCCTTGAGCCTGAGAATGACTAGAACGCGCTCGTATAAAACTCAGTTTTTTTACTTTGTGTTCTATAATTTCTCCCTTCTTTTTATTCAACTAATACTCATATTTCTACTCAACAGTACCCCCTTCCTCAGCATCGCTTATCCCACATCCGTTTATTTTGGCCTGCTGGCTGCACTGGGAATTCAGATCATGCTTTCCCTTGTTTTATCGGGCTGGCAAACGGCCTTGCTCTGGGGTGTGGATTATTTCAAAGTGAATAGTGAACGCTGGCACGCGATCATTTTTATCGTCTCATTAATTGCCATCATCAGCACGAACCGCTATTTTTATCCATTAAGTATTTTCAGCCGCCCGTTTGAAATAGGACTTCCACCCGTTTTTAACGAGGCACTGATGTTGCTGTCAATTGGCCTGTTGTTTCTGCTGTCGTTATTAAGCCTGTGGCGTTGCGCCAGGCAAAAACCACATTACGTGATGCTGGCAGGCGGCTGTCTGATACTGTCTGTCTTGTTCCCACATGGCACCGTTCCTTCGTCCGCTACGGTTAACCCCCAGAATAATCTCGTCATGATTGGAATTGATTCATTAAACACGGATCGCGTTAATGCGCAGGATACCCCCAATATCTATCGGTTTCTGACTGAGAGCGTTCAGTTCAAGGACACCATCAGCCCCCTTGCCCGCACAACGCCTGCATGGGCCAGCCTGTTGACGGGACTTTACGCCCTAAACCATGGCGCGCGTGAAAACCTTTATTCTGTGCATAACATCAAAACTGATGCCAGCTTTGCCTGGAATTTTAAGCAGCGAGGCTATTACACACTCTTTGCAACGGATGACAGGCGCTTTAACAACATCGACACCGATTTTGGATTCGATAACATCATCGGCCCCAAACCGGGTATTTACGATATGATTTTAGGGACGTTTTACGACTTTCCTCTGAGTAATTTTCTAATCAATACCCCTCTCGCAAAATGGCTGGTACCTTATAACTATGACAATCGAGCCAGTTTTTTTTCCTACTATCCCTCCACCTTTGATCGCGAGCTACAGTCTGCAATAAGGCAAAATAAAAATAAAAACGGATTATTTCTGGCTGTTCATTTTACCCTGCCTCACTGGCCCTACGCCTGGGCCCCGTCCCCCGTAGCACAGCTGACCTATGATTTTAATCAGCAGGGTAGAGAACAGCTATATGACCAGGCAGTTCGGGGGGTCGACGAACAGGTTGGACGTTTATTAACATTTCTTGAGCAACAAGGGATTCTGGAAAACAGTATGCTGATCCTGCTCAGCGATCATGGGGAAGCCATGTATACGCCTGGCAGTCGAAATACGAGGGCTGAGCTTTATCAGGGTAAGGGAGATGGACGCTTCGCGGATTATCTTAAGCGAAAAACAGCAACCGAACTTGATAAAAGCGGCGGTCACGGTTCCGATCTGCTCAGCCCGGCGCAGTTCAAATGTCTGTTAGGCTTCAAGCTGTTCAAAAACGGCAGGATGGACAGCAGCAGAGCGACGTTCAATACCCCGGTGGCCTTAATTGATATAGCCCCCACGGTCGCGGACTACTTTCAGTTTCAACTGAAAGAAAAAGCCGATGGGCTGTCCCTGCTGACGAGCATTACGCAACACCGTAATCCGGTGCAAAATCGCATGCTGATGATGGAAAGCGGTTTGATGCCCAACCAAAATCTGAAGCCTGAGCAGATGGTACATTACGCGAGGCTATTCTATGGCATCAATCCGGTCAGTAAGCTGATTGAAATTCAAGACAACAGGTTTGCCGCTATTAATGCCATGAAGCTATATGGAGTAAAATACAACGAATGGCTGCTCGCCTTATACCCCGATGACAGCAATTATATCCCTGTGCTGGTGAACCTTGATAGCGGAGCCTGGTCAGACGATCCAGATTCCGACTTTATGAACTCATCCCCCTTCCCGGTCATGCTAAGCCAGCTGCGTCAGTTTTATACCCGCGATCTGGCGGCTTATCCTCAGCCTAAATCATCCAGTTCATCAAAAAGTTGATCCAGACACTCATTTTTTTTCTCCCAATCCAGCGCATACACGTAGAGAATCCGCTGCAGGGCCTGAACAATCCTGCGTCCCGGTTTCACATCCAGCCCCTCTCTCTCATAGGCCCTGGCCAGAATATGACGTCCACGCAGCTCGTCTATCAGGGTATTCATAAGACAATCCAGTGCGTTATATACCTGACGGACCGCCTGTCTGTCTGAATCATCCAGATCAGGAAAAAATCCGCTGACCTGTCCATGTATAACGGCCAGCAGACTGCGCATGAGATAACAGCTGCTTTTGTTAGAAAAATACCCATACAAATCAAGGCATTGAGCCGTCGTTAACCGACAAAAAATCAGACGAAGCTGAGACGAAAATAATGCGCTTCTGGTGGTTTCATTCAGACTGTTTACCGTCAACTGCTGTTGCAGCTTCATAACGGCATCAATAAGCCGGCAAGGATTAAACCAGAATTTATAGGCCTGGAATAACTCGTCCATAGCCGCCGGCATGGTGTTCTCGTTCTGAGTGAGCAGCCTGCTTCCCTTCCACTCTCTGACCGCCTCGGCTATTCCTTCCCGAAAAGAGAGTGCGTTATCAACCGTAACCCCGCTGGGCATGCTGTTTCCATGCAACAGATAGTCATGAGCGGCATGATAGCCACGCTGCCTTAGTACCTGCGTGATGCTGGCCTGTACAAATTCGATAAATGCATGCATCAAACCAAGACGCGACTGCACTGACATGAGTTTTTCGGGATGTAATGTCTGCTCGTATAGTGACTGCGGGTTGATTTTATAGAGAAACAGGCTGTTAATGAGAGAAATATAATCCGGCTGATCGAATAGATGATACAGTTTGAGCAGCGCCGGGTCGCTCAACTGCTCAAGCTGGTTGCGGCAGCCCTGGGCATTTTCCCACTGCTCCTGTGCAAACAAGACCATGGCCATCAGCCAGTCACGCCAGTGTCTGGCTGCCAGCAGCCTGTTGATAGATTCATGCTGCCGGCCCTCAGGCGCCGACGCATTCGGCAGCTGCTCATGGTGTTTTTTAAGTTGTCTGAAATCAAGCAGCAAGGTCTCCAGGTTCCTGTAGTGATGAAGCAAATCGCTCGCACAACGCTCTTCCTCATCAGCGGAAAGCGCCGCCCGCATACGTTGTTTCATGTGCTGAATATTCAGATAGCACCCTGACAGATCGGGTTCAAATTTCAATTTGGAAACAGCCGCTTCCGTTGATGGTGACTCCAGCAAACACTCATAGCGTTTGATGAGATCCGCACAGCAGCTCAGTAATTGATCCAGGAGACTGGCAGGCTGATTATACAAACCGGTACCATCCCGCCAGACCGGAGCCATTAACTGATGCAGGCGTGCATCCAGTAATCTGACATTGTAAGTTACCAGTGCCCTGGCATGGTAGTGGTCGTCCATCAACCAGGGAAACAGCGTTGACTGCTTGTTTGTCATCCTTGAGCCTCCTGGCCTGTTCTTTCGACAGCTTTTTAACTATAGCACAGAAAGATCTTTATAAGACCATAGTGGCGCAAACAAGAACATCAACATGGCATTCTCAGATTAACAGATAATAGAAACAGAGGATTGCGGCAACATACAGCCCTGTCCTGTCTTAACTTCAGTTCACATTAAGATGGTTCAGCACTGGGGCAACATATTGAAACACTCGCAATAATAGAGACAAAATGTATAATATTGCGAATTAACAGCGCACAGGAAAATTTGTATGCTCTCGCCTCGAAACCATCTGATCATCATTGATAAAGATCCCAGAGACGAACAACTCGATGATTATTTTTCTAAGTTCGATTTCCAGATTGACTACTATGACAATCTGGCTTATCTGGACAAACAGGGTATCACAGCTACGGCCCTGCTGATTAACTGGGCGCTGCTGAAAGACGATCCAGGCCAGCTGCAAAGCCTTTATAATCGATTCACTCTGCCCATTATCATCATCAGCAACGAAGCAAACGCGGACATGTGCGTGCATATGCTGGAAGCCGGGGCCGACGATTTTCTCATCAAACCGCTGCATCCGCGCGAGTTGCATGCCCGTATTGGCGCAATCAGTCGACGCGTGCAACGCTCGGTAAAAGAACGTGAACAGGATAAGGAAGTCATCCAGTTCGCCAACTGGCGTTTGTATCCCTCATCGCGACAGCTGTTTGACAACGAGCAGCGTGAACTGACGCTCAGCGCAGGTGAATATGACTTGTTATTTGCGTTTGTCCGACAGCCGCAGCGTGTGCTGGGACGCGAGTTTTTATTACAGGTAACCAAAAGCAGCGATCTGCATCCCTTTGATCGGCGTATTGATGTGCAAATCAGCCGCCTGCGGCAAAAGATCGAAACCGATGCCAGACGGCCTGCGCTGATTAAAACCATCAGAAACGGCGGTTACCTGTTCACATCGCCTGTAATCAGTACAAGAGAAATCAGTCCGGATTAAGAAGCGGGCGTTGATGGCGCTGGTTTGCCGTGCTTTTGCATGCGCACGGTTTTTACCATGTTATCGCTGACTTTCAATACTTCAATACGAAACGACTCGATACGCAGGCAGCAATCAGCTGGCGGAATATACCCAAGGTGCTCAATAATAAGGCCACTAAGCGTCCGAGGACCTATCATGGGTAACTGCCAGCCAAGCAGACGCCTTAAATTTCGCAGTGTAATGCTGGCGTCCACGATATAGGAGTCGTCTTCCTGCTGAATAATGTCTTTACTCAGGGCCGAAATATTGGTGGTAAACTCACCGACGACTTCCTCCAGAATATCTTCCATGGTCATCAAACCTTTTAGTTCACCGTATTCATCGACCACGAAACAGCTGCGTTTTTTTTCTTTCTGGAAGTTCAGGATCTGCGCGTTCAGCGCCGTGCCAGCCGGCGTATAATAAGGAGCATGCGCTATCTTCAACAGACTGTCCTTATCCAGGCTTTCTTCAAGAGACAGATTGAGCACATCACGGACGTGAACCATGCCCACCAGATGGTCAATGCTGCCATGGTAAAGCGGCAGGCGCGTATGCTGCGACATTTCCAGCTGATCAAGAATTTCCGGCCAGGACTTATCCAGATCGATACCAATAATATCGGCTACCGGAATCATAATATCCTCCACGGTAGCCTGCTCCAAATCGAGCAGACCGATCAGCATCCCTTTATGCTCACGCGGAATAAGCACCCCCGCTTCATTCACGACCGAGCGCAGCTCTTCACCCGTCAGAACTTCACGCTGCGCCTGATCAAGCGTAACACCCGACAAACGCAGCAGGCCATTGCTCATCAGGCTGGTGATGTAAACCAGCGGTGCCATTACTTTCTGCAGAATCATCAGTGGAAACGAGGCGGCAAAGGCGATGCGCTGCGGATACATGGCCGCCAGTGTTTTCGGCATCATTTCAGATATCACCAGAATAACCAGAGTCAAAATGGTGGTTGCTATCGCAACGCCTAAGCTGCCATATAATTTCTGACCAATCAGGGTGGCCACGGTAGACGCGACAATATTTGCCAGAGTGTTGCCAATTAACACCACGCTCAACAACTTATCTGGCCGCTGCAGAAGGTTGTATACCCGCATTGCCTGTTTATTCTTTTTTTTCACCAGATGCCGTAAACGATAACGATTCAGCGACATCATGCCAATTTCAGAACCGGAAAAAAAACCGGACACCAAAATCAGAATAAGCAACACGATCAGCAGAGAAATCAAGGGAAAATGCACCGGTTATATTCCTTAAGTTATCATCTGTTTCATCATAACAAAAAAGCACGATATATACGAAGCCTCCCCTGCCGGGTAGAAACAAATCATATAATCGTTACAGCCCCAACGCTCTGTGTTATAATCGGCTTTTTTTCAACAGACAGGCATATCATGTTTGAAAATTTAACCGAACGCCTGACGCGCACATTCAAAGCGCTTACAGGCCAGAGCCGTTTTACGGAAGAAAATATCCAGCAGGCCATGCGTGACGTTCGTCAATCGCTACTGGAAGCGGATGTTGCCCTGCCCGTCATCAAGGATTTTATTGAGCAGGTTAAAAGCAAGGCCCTGGGTCAGGAAGTCAACATCAATCTGAAGGCCGATCAGGCGCTCATCAAGATTGTTCACGACGAACTGGTGCATTTACTGGGCGACAGCCGTGCTGAGCTGGATTTTAAAACCCAGCCGCCAGCGGTTATCCTGATGGCCGGTCTCCAGGGTTCCGGTAAAACCACCAGCTCTGCCAAACTGGCCCGCTACCTCAAAGACAGCGAAAACAAAAAGGTCATGCTGGTCAGCGCCGACGTCTATCGCCCTGCCGCCATCGAGCAGCTTCGCCTGCTGGCAGAACAGGTTGACGTGGCCTTTTTCCCGTCAGATATCAACGACAAACCTCTTGATATTGCCAGACGTGCCCTTGACAGCGCCAGAAAGCAGTACATGGACGTAGTCATTTTCGATACCGCCGGCCGCCTGCACATCGATAGCGAGATGATGGATGAAATCAAGGCGCTTCATCAGGCTTTAAATCCCGTTGAAACCCTGTTTGTGGTCGACAGCATGACCGGACAGGACGCCGCCAACACAGCCCGGGCCTTCCACGAAGCGCTGGCTCTCACCGGCGTTATCCTGACCAAGACAGACGGCGATGCCAGGGGCGGTGCGGCACTGTCGGTCAAACAAATCACAGGTCAGCCCATCAAGTTTCTCGGAAGTGGCGAGAAAATTGACGCGCTGGAGCCCTTCCATCCAGACCGGATAGCCTCCCGAATCCTCGGCATGGGCGATATCCTTACGCTGATTGAAGAAGTGGAGCGCAAGGCCGACAAACAGACCAGCGAGAAACTGGCGAAAAAACTGAAGAAAGGCAAAGGCTTTGACCTGGAAGACTTCAAGCAACAGCTGCTGCAGATGAACAATATGGGCGGTGTAAGCGGTATGATGAGCAAACTGCCCGGATTGAGTCAGCTTCCGCAAAATGCCATGAATCATGTGAACGACAAGGCCATGGCTCAGACTATTGCCATCATCAACTCCATGACCATTCGCGAAAGACGGATTCCTAAAATTATCGTCGGCTCACGCAAGAAAAGAATAGCACAGGGCTCCGGCACACAGATCCAGGACGTCAATCGTCTGCTCAAACAGTATGAACAAATGCAGAAGATGATGAAAAAATTCACCAAGCCAGGCGGCATGAAACAAATGATGCGTGGACTGGGTGGTTTAAGCGGTCTGAAAGGAATGTTTCCGGGAGACCTGAAATAATTACATTAAACCCTTCCAATGCCGAGTTAATTTTCGTACAATACACGGCATTTTTACGTAACCACTCCTAAGAGGAAAATAATGGTCGTTATACGTTTATCAAGAGCTGGCGCCAAAAAACGCCCTTTTTACCATATCGTTGTTACCGATAGCCGCAAACGCCGTGATGGAAATTACATTAAGCGCGTTGGCTACTTCAACCCTGTTGCCCGTGGTCAGGAAACACGCCTGCACCTGGAAATGGATGAAGTGAATCACTGGCTTGGTCACGGCGCCCAATTGTCTGATCGCGTAAAATCGCTGGTTAAGGAATTTGGCAAAACTGCAGCTGCGGCATAATGTGAGTGACGTTGTAGACAGGATTGTTGTAGGCCGTTTCGGTAAGGTACATGGTATCAAAGGTCTCATCACCGTGATTTCATTTACCGAGCCACGCGACAATATCCTGAGGTACAGCAACTGGCATGCGCTGATTAATCACCAGTGGCAGGCGTTGAATATCACCCGTACCGAGGTGACAGACAAGCATATCCTTGTTCAGGTTGAGGGCTATACCGAACGTGAGCAGGCAGCCAGTCTGACCAACATTGAAATTGGTATTCGGCGCGATCAGCTGCCTGAACTGGAAGAAGGTGACTATTACTGGCACCAGCTTTGTGGTCTGCAGGTCATCAATCAACAGGGCGATGTACTGGGTAAGGTACTTGAGATAATGCCAACCGGCTCCAACGACGTGCTGGTTGTTCAGGGGGAATCACGGATGCTGATTCCGTATTTACCCGGGCGGTTTGTCTTGAGTGTAGACACAGACAAAGGTCAGATTGTGGTTGACTGGGATCCGGATTTTTAATGCTGCATCTGGGCGTAATCAGTTTGCTGCCCGAGATATTTTCCGGTTTAGAACTGGGTGTATCGGGCCGAGCCATTGCACAGGGTCTGGCCAGAATTGATCACTGGAACCCGCGTGACTGGTCAGATAAAGCCTCGCGTCACATCGACGACAAGCCCTATGGTGGCGGTCCTGGCATGGTTATGATGTACGAGCCTTTGCAGGGAGCGATTGAACACGCGAAGCAGACGATGCCGATCGATTGCAAAACGATTTACCTTAGCCCACAGGGCAGAGTAATTCGTCAGGCCGATCTGAACAGTCTGGCACAGAAAAAACAGGCCCTGCTTTTTATTGCCGGGCGCTACGAAGGCATTGATGAACGGATCATTGATCGCTACGTCGATGAAGAATGGTCACTCGGAGACTTCGTATTGAGTGGTGGCGAACTGGCCGCCATGGTTTTTATAGACGCCATTCTCAGGTTGCTTCCAGGAAGCCTGGGACATGCCGGATCCGCCGAACAGGATTCGTTCATGCACGGCCTGCTGGATTGCCCTCACTACACGAGGCCTGCCACAGTAGACGGAATGGACGTACCAGCGGTGCTCCTCGGTGGAAACCATCGGGATATCATGCGCTGGCGACGAAAACAATCGTTGGGAGCAACCTGGCTGAAACGCCCGGATTTGCTGGAACAGACAGAACTGAATGAGTCAGACAAGCAATTACTTGTCGAGTTTAAACGCGAACACGGCGTTTCCTGATTAAAGGGAAGAGCCAATTTTAGGAGTGATCCATGAACATTATTGACCAATTGAATGCCGAGCAAATGCAAGGCAAAGCCATTCCTGACTTTAATCCCGGTGACACTGTTCTGGTACAGGTCAAGGTAAAAGAAGGTACGCGTGAGCGTCTGCAGGCCTTTGAAGGCGTTGTCATTGCAAAGCGTAACCGCGGCCTGAACTCTGCGTTCACCGTACGTAAAATTTCTCACAACGTTGGTGTTGAGCGTGTATTTCAAACATACAGCCCGGTTGTAGACAGCATTACCGTCAAACGCCGTGGTGATGTTCGTCGTGCGAAATTGTATTACCTGCGTGATCTGGCTGGCCGTGCTGCCCGTATCAAGGAAAAACTGACTTCCAAAAAAGACAACGGATAATAATGACGCTCGAAACTTACGCGTTTGACACGCCTCTGGGCTGGATTAACGTAACGTTTGATGAGCATTATATTTATCGGGCAGTTTTTTCAGATACACCTGCTTTGTCTCAGGCTCCCTGCGCACAATATCAATTACTGCGCAAGGAGCTTGATTGCTATTTTGCTAACCAGAATCATCGTTTTCAATTGTCTCTAAAACCCGAAGGGAGTATTTACCAGCAACGCGTCTGGAATGCCCTGATGGTTATCCCTGCCGGGCGTACGCTCAGTTATGGTGAGCTGGCCGCTAAGCTGCAATCCAGCCCGCGTGCCGTGGGACAGGCCTGTAAAAAAAATCCCATCGCTCTGTTTATACCCTGTCACCGCGTGGTGGCGAAAACAGGTCTTGGTGGTTATATGGGACGCGAAGATGCTCTACATTTTAAGCAGGCGCTGCTGGCGCATGAGCAAGTTTAAGATTCGTGCTGCGCTCATTCATCTATACCGATTTTGACGGTGTCTCAGTGGAATAGTCGAGGAGCTTCGGTTCGGCCGGCTCATCAGGAAATCCAGCGATCGATTTGAAAAGATCCCACGCAAAAAAACGGAATTTATCCGCAATCGTCGGGGGAAAAAGCTGAAGCAGAATATTATTTTCCCACGGCTCTGGCTCGAGTTTTTTAAGACTGTCGATAAAACCCCGCATGCTCTCTTCCAGTTCCGGTGTCATGGCAAGTGAACACTCCAGCATGTCCTTCAGCGCACTCAGAACGCCCAGGCGTATATCACGCTGCATTCCCGGCACACCCTGCGTTTGTAGCTGAGTAAGATACCGTTGACAAAGGCTCAGACAGCTGCGTTTTCTCATAATATTTGCCCGGCAGACCGGGATAGACTCATCGAGCGCCTTTATTTTTCTGCCGACTGCCCGGGCATTTGCCAGAGAATCAAAATCAGGAGGCTCTCTATGCATCCAGGCAGAAACAGATATGTCCGGTGCCTTGCCTTGATAATAGTTGCCTAAACCAGCATCGAGATACACCAGGCATTTAAGTGACGCGCTGATCAGGGTAACGATGGCAAAACTGGATGTTCCGGACAGATCATACAAATCTGGCTCATCGATCATGGCATGTAGTACCCTGATTAAGACCTCGTCCTCTTTGCAAAAGCCATGATTGAGCAGTTCATAGGTGGCCAGTGGCAGCAAGGTATCAGAATTAAATTGATCGTCACGCAATGCGTAACGGGTCTGAAGAGATGCCAACCACTCCTGAACATACAAACAATCCCCACTTCGCAGCTTTTGCAGCATGATTTCGGTAGACATGTCACTCCTCCCCTCTGGGTATTGCAATGGCACTAAAGGTTCTGTTGTTCTGGTCGATAATACAGACAGAAACCCAAACAGAGTAACAACTCATGAAAAATCATAGTATAGCTTTACTGTTGATCCTGGCACCACTGAGCATGGCACAGGCCAACTGCGATTTAAGCCGTTTTCGCTGGGATTGCGATCTGCCGCTCAAGGTCCGACCATCGGCACAGGCTTCATCGCTGGTGTATTGCGGAAACAGCTACGGCTACCTTAGCAAGGCACAGTTTGATCAATTGGCGCATTATCAACGGCGAAGCGTTAATATGGTACTGAAAATTAACGGGCAATACATCGACAGCCCTTGTATTCCGGCAAACCGCTGACGTTTGACCAAGGCCTGATAGCACTACCTTAAGGATAAAATCCTATCCTCCAACGTCCCGCGACTTGTTCGCGGGATCCAGAAATCTACGCACAGAGCAAGATTCATGGATCCCGCGAACAAGTCGCGGGACGTAGGCTTGGTAAATTTTATCCAAAATTCCTTAAGGTAGTGCCATTGAACCCAGGCCCATGCTACCGCAGATACGCGCTTTGACGTACAATTCGCTTTTTCCATTCGCTGTGACTTTATTATGATTTGCTACAGGCAACTGGTCGACAATATTCATCAGCAGGGGTTTCATCTGATTGATGATTTCCTTGCGCCGATGTATGCCGAGGCCTTGCGCGGCTTAGCCCTCGACCTGGCTGAACGTGGCCAGTACGAACAAGGTAAAATTGGCAGCAGCCAGCAGGCGGTCAACAACCAGACCATCCGACGCGATCAACGTTACTGGCTGGATGAACGCAGCGGGAATGACACCATTACTGCCTATTTTCAAGCCATGAGCGCTATTTCTACCGCCTTAAACCAGCAGCTGTTTTTGGGGCTGAGCGATTTTGAAACGCATTTTGCCATCTATCCGCCAGGCGCGTTTTACAAAAAGCATGTTGACCAGTTTAACAACAACAATGACAGGCGCATTTCCTGCGTTTATTACCTCAACGAAAACTGGCAGGAGCACTATGGTGGATATTTGCGGCTCTACGATCACGACGATAGCCTGCTGGCTGATGTCATGCCCACGGGCAATCGGCTGATCTGTTTTCGCAGCGATTTGCCGCATGAAGTCTGTGAGACCCGGCAAACCCGGCTAAGTATTGCCGGCTGGATGAAGGCGCGCTCTCTGCGGACGGCCTGGTAACACACTGGCGCAAAAATTGCATATAGATGAATAAACGTGGCAACAGGGACGGGCTTCGATTATGAATCTTTCAAAAAAAATTGCCTTATGGGTACTGGTTGTATGGTTTATTGCCTGCGCGGGTATGATAGCGCTTTCCTTTCAAAATGCGCGCAGTTTTTATATTGGTCAAATGCAGCACAACACGGAAGAAACAGCGACTGTTCTGGCCAGCGCGCTTGAGAGCCACGAACGACAGCTGGACAAAAATCATTTGCGCAGCATGATGCAAAGACGAATTGATCATGGTGATACCGCACGAATAGATGTACGCGACGCAGGTGGCTCCGTGGACAGCGCCATGAGTCACGAAGCGGCAGGCATCAAAGCCCCGGCACTGTTTGCCTCACTGACCGCCATGCCGATGCCAACAGCCAGCATCCCCGTCATCCGCAATGGGCAGCCAGACGGCGTGGTTGAAGTCACAGCTGACAATCACAAGGCCATTGAATCCCTTTGGACCTACAGTCTGCAGCTGCTGACCTGGAGCCTGATTTCACTTACGCTGGCCAGCGCCCTGGTCTTAATCTTTGTCAGTAAATTACTCAATCCTCTGCGCAAAACCACCTCTCAGGCTCGTAATCTGCTCAATGACGAATACAACATACAAAGCGCTATCCCTGCTACACCTGAGTTGCGCGATTTGACGCTGGCCATGAATAAGATGGTACGCAAAGTACAGGCTCTGTTCCAGGAACAGTCAAGGCAGGTTGAAGTTCTGCGACAACAGGCTTTTCAGGATCCACTTACAGGGCTTGGCAACCGCCGTTTTTTCCTGCATCAGGTTACCGCACTGATCAGTGATGTTGAGGATTTTGTTCCTTATTATCTGCTCTTTATTGCCGTTGACGGACTCAGGGAACTCAATGAGAAGGAAGGCTATGTGCAGGGCGATAAAACGATTATCGAAGCACACAAGGCTATTTCCAGCTTCATTAAAATCATTCCGGCATCCTGTATTGCCCGGGTGGGTGGCAGCCAGTTTGGTATTCTGGTTCTGGCACGCGATGCAGATGAACTGACCAATGCCGTAGTCAGTCTGCAACAGAATCTGGCGGAACGCCTGGAAAAAGTCGGGCATTGCAAAGCCTATATTGGCGGAGCCCCCTGCCGTTTTCTACAGCCGCTGGATTCGTTGTTAAGTGAGGCAGACAAAGCCTTACAAATCGCGCGGACAGGCAAAAATGCCGTGCATATATTCCATGATGCCGCTGGATTGCCCAGCGTTGACCTGCTTGACGATTTACTCAATAACGGCAGGCTGGCTTTGTACTGGCAGTGCATCACCAACAATCAGCGGGTGTTACATCGAAAACTATACGCCCGCATTATCAGCTCGCAGGGTGAAGAATTTGGTACGGGAACCCTGCTCCCCATCGCTGAACAGGCGGGTCTCGCATGGCGGATTGATGATATGATTCTGAAAACCATGAACAGCGTGGATCCACAGTTGCTGGAACCCTTCTCTCTGACCCTGTCAAGCAATACCATTCTGGATAAAGAAAATCTGAACGGATACCTGACAACCCTGTCCACCCTGCCGGGTGCGCTCAGGCGGAACATACGCATCGACGTGTCGGAAGACTTGATGATGAAATCACCCGATACCGTTAAAGCCTGTATTATGGAATTACAGAAGCTCGGTGTTGGGGCAGGTATTGATCAGGCCGGGATCCATTTTGGTTCCATGGACTATCTGGAGGATCTGCCTGTTCACTATTTTAAACTGCATGCCAGCATCGTCAAGGATCTGGTTGACAACGAAAGCAAAGACGCCTTTATCCGTCATTTTACCGTGATGGCAAAAACACTGGAAATTCCGGTTATTGCGACGCAGGTTGAGAACGAGGAACAATGGGCGGCCCTGAACAAAGCGGGCGTAGTCTGGGGACAGGGTCGGTATCTTGCTTCAGTTGAACCAGTACCCCTGTTTGAAATCCCGGCAGTGAGCGGCGAATCTGCCAGGATGGCCGAAGCAAGCCTGTGAGTCATCACGATTGATTGACGCCTGCTCCCTGGTGGTATTAAATGTGGGAAGAAATTCAGGGAGACAGGCATGGCTATCACGGACAGTTTTATAGAGTCATTCGAGCAGTTTATAAAAGATTACCAGTATGGCGGTGCCGGTTATATTAAAAACGGGGTTCGTTACGAACCTATCTGTAATCTGCTGACCGCCCTGTACCTGACCATTAAATACAACCGGGAGTCATTCACGGATCGTGCCGTTATCGGCTATCTCGCTACGACAGCCATAGCCATGCTTTATGATGCACCGGCTCTTGCAAAGACCTTACATAAGTTCATGAGTGCCTGGCAGGCTGAAACGGACAGACTTTCCCCATTTTTCAAATTTTCGATAGACCTGGATCCGTTAGCACCGTTGGATTTGTTGAATCAATTACAAAAAGCGTTTGAATTGACCAAAAACGCTTACGAAGTACAGCTGTCGGTCGTGAATACACAGCTTGATGCCGCGAAACAGGAGAATGCAGAGTTAAAAGAACGCTGCGAGCATCTCGCGCAACAGGAGCAGCTGTCCAGAACAAGGGTCAACCTTGAGCGGCTCGATCACGTCAGGCGGTTGATCTCTGAATTAAACAATGTAATCAACACAGTTGAGCACACAGAGCCGGCCAGCTCCTTAAGCATCGAGCCTGTACAGGAGATGCCTCTACCCGCACCTGAGGCAGCAAGGCAGGAAGCGCCGAAACCCGTCGCGGCTCCAGACGCACCAGCACAAAGCATACCTCCATTGGCACCGCCATTACCCGAACTCAGGCAGCAGCCGGCATCATCCAGCAGCCAGAGCAGCAGACTGTTCAAGCCTATGCCAACCGTATCGTCATTTTCAACCGAATTGCTGGAGCGGATAAAAAATCCAAATCTGAGAAAAACCGTGGCCGCTGGAGACGATGAGGATCAACTAAAAAAAAATGCTCTGACATAGACTCTGACCTGCTCAAAAGATTAAGAAGCCTGCGTCGGGATATTGAATCGTCTTCGGATGACGAGAGTATGGATGAGCAGCATCATTTGCACCCTATAGTTTTTTAATAGTTATCCCGGATTGAATCTGAGCACAGATTTTTTCGTATACTTCGTTCTACCCCTGGGGCTGTCCCATCTTATCCTTCTAGTTACGCGCCATTCTATGCTAATGAGACTCAAATGAGCTGGAAACAGACGGATAAACCAATCAAGTACCGTATTTCAATGTATTTATTCAGGCCGTGCCACACCCACCACCCTCATCCCCAGCCCTTCTCCCTCAAGGGAGAAGGGAGCAGATCGTCTCAACTGATTAACTTCAGTTCAAATTAAGATGGGACAGCCCTGGTTCTACCCCCTCTTATCCTTCTAGTTATGCGCCATTCTATGCTATGTTAATACACATTAAATTACGTATCTCAAGAGTCGTCATGCATGCACTGGAAATACGCCAACTGCGTAAAACGTACAGCAATGGTGTCGATGCCCTGAAAGGTATCGATCTAACTGTCAAATCCGGCGATTTTTTCGCCCTTCTTGGCGCCAATGGCGCCGGAAAATCAACCACGATCGGCTTAATTACAACCTTGCTGACGAAAACCTCTGGCAGCATCAGAGTGCATGGTTATGATCTGGATACCCAGCCAGAACAGGTCAAAACCTGCCTGGGCCTGGTTCCGCAGGAATTCAATCTCAATATTTTTGAAAACTGTGAACAGATACTGCTGACTCAGGCTGGATATTACGGTATCTCACGGGCAGCTGTTCGCGACAGGGTTGATGAGCTGCTGAAGCAGCTGGGCCTGTGGGACAAGCGTAAATCCATAGTCCGTCACCTCTCCGGCGGAATGAAGCGGCGTCTGATGATAGCCCGCGCCCTTATTCACCAGCCCAGGGTGCTGATTCTGGATGAACCCACGGCCGGGGTGGACATCGAAATCCGTCGCAGCATGTGGGAGTTTCTGACTCAGACCAACGCGGCTGGCACCACCATCATTTTAACCACGCATTATCTGGAAGAAGCCGAGCAGCTGTGTAAAAACATTGCCATTATCAATCAGGGACAAATCATTAAAAACACGTCCATGAAAAACCTGCTCAGCACCCTCAAACATCAGACATTTGTCATCAGCACGGAAAACACCCTGAGCGAGCCATTTGCCATTCCGCCGTTTGAAGCCACCCTGATAGACGCCAATACCTTCGAACTGCGCGTGGATAATCAGGTCAGTCTGAACGATGTGTTTAAAACACTGAACGAACATCAGGTTATCGTGCACAGCCTGCGTAACAAAACCAATCGTCTCGAAGAACTCTTTATGGATTTGATTAGCCATGACCATTAAACAGCAATTAATCGCCCTCTATACCCTGCTGCGACGGGAAGTCGTCAGAATGCTGCGTATATCCAGCCAGGTTTTTTTACCGCCCGTGATTACCACAGGTTTGTATTTTCTGATTTTTGGCAGCCTGATTGGTCAGCGGATTGGCGATATCCAGGGCATCAGTTACCCGTTGTTTATTGCGCCTGGTCTTATCATTATGTCGGTAATCACCAACGCCTATGGCAACGTATCTACGTCCCTGTTTTCTCTGCGGTTTCAGCGCAGTATAGAAGAGCTGCTCATCAGCCCCATGAGTAATGGGCTGATACTGTTTGGTTATGTGATGGGCGGGGTCATACGCGGCAGCGTCGTTGCCTTACTCGTTTTTCTGATCTCCTGCTTTTTCATGACGCTTGAGATTCAGCATGTCTTTATGAGCATTCTGGTGGTTATGCTGGTCTCAGCGGTGTTCTCCCTCGCCGGCTTTACCAACGCCATGCTGGCACGCAATTTTGACGACGTGATGCTCATTCCTACCTTTGTGCTCACACCACTGACATATCTGGGTGGCGTATTTTACTCGACGGGCATGTTGTCTCCGTTCTGGCAGAAAGTCTCGCATTTCAATCCTATCCTGTACATGGTCAATGCCATGCGCCATGCGATGATTGGTCAGGAGGAGGTGGACATAAGCCTGTCCATGGGAATTATTGTGCTGATGCTGCTGTTGCTGACAGGGCTTAACATGCGTTTATTAAATAAGGGCGTTGGCCTGCGGGAATGAGGAAAACAATAACTTAACTGATCTACAATCAATTTTAGTGTTTGATAGATGCAAAATCATGATCTGCATATAGCCATGCTATAACCAACAGGATTGATGATGAACAGAAAGATAGCCCTATTGCAGGGCAATTTACGCGGGATAAAATTTGAAGATAATACTCAAAAATATAGAGCACAATAAAGCTGGCTATGAAGAACTGGCTAAGTTTAACTCAAAAGTAAAAGCATGCTTATTTGAGACTATTGAAATAAATTTTCAAGATGTCAACTGGTTTGATGCGGATATGTGCGCTGCATTTGGTGCGATTCTCTATAACCTGGGAGATAAATTAAACACCATTCAATTCACCAATATGTCCTCTCAAATTGAAAAGATACTTGCCAAAAATGGATTTCTTAGCCACTTTGGTTACAGGCAAATTTCTGATAACTGGGGTACGACTATTTCTTATCATCGTTTTGATGTGAAGGATGATCGTGCCTTTGCAGAATATGTTGTTAATGAATTTTTACAGCGCCCTGAAATTCCAACAATGTCTCCACTTCTGAGAAATAGATTTCAAAAAAATATTTTTGAAATTTTTAATAATTCAGTAACACATTCTAACACAAAATTGGGGATATTTAGTTGCGGTCAATATTTCCCTAATCGCCACACTCTGAATTTTTCTATCGTAGATTTAGGCATTGGTATTCGGCAAAATATTCAAAATAATATTGGACTAAAATTAACAGATGAAGAAGCTATTATTTGGGCGACATCTGATAGAAATACAACTAAGCGCGGTCAAGTGCCCGGAGGACTGGGTTTAAAGCTACTTAGTGAATTTATTGACATTAATGGAGGTTGTATTCAAATTGTGTCAGAATGCGGATATTGGAGCAGGAAACAGGGTAAAATTAAAACTGAAAAATTAATAGCCCCGTTTCCCGGTACAGTAGTTAATATTGAAATTAATAGTAATGATACAGCATCCTATATGTTGGCTGCTGAAATAACTACAGAAAACATATTCTAAGGGTTTATCATGAAAAAAAAATTAACAATTTCTGTATTTGAAATTGTTGGAAGTCCTCTGTGCGTTGCTTCTGGTGATGGGCAAAAAGTATTCTCTCGTCTTGTTGCTGCGCTTAATGATAATCGAGAGATTATTCTTTCTTTCGGAAACGTCACTATATTAACTTCAGCTTTTTTAAATACAGCAATTGGCCAATTGTATGGAACAATGTCTGAAGAAAAAATACGTTCTTTGCTTCATGTGGAAGATATGCAGGCTGATGATATAGCTTTGTTAAAAAGAGTTATTGATACAGCAAAACAATATTTTGCTGATCCGAATAAATTCGAAAAAGCTATTCATGACGTTATCGAGAGTAATCAGAATGAAAAAAATTGAATCCGTTGAAAGTTACATATTTAAGTCAACCGACCAATTTTTATTAGATACAAATATCTGGCTGTTTTTATATGGTCCAATAATCAATAATTCGAGAATTAATAAATATTCACAGGCATTTAAAAAAATTCTTGAGGCTGGATGCCAGATATTCATTGATGCCTTGATCGTTTCTGAATTTATTAATCGTTATGCACGAATACAACAAGGAGTACTTGCTCCTGAAAAAAAATTTAAAGATTTTAGAAAAAGTGATGCATTCAAAGAAATTGCATGTTCAATCGCTGATGATGCTTCTCGAGTTTTAGGATACTGTCGTCGAATTGAGTGTAGCTTTGAAACAATAAACATGGGTAATCTATTGAAAGAATATAGAGAGGGAAACTCAGATTTTAATGATCAAATAATAACGGCTTTATGTAATAGCAGGGGGTTGACTCTATTAACAGATGATGGAGATTTTAAAAATCAAAATATTCCGATACTAACAGCTAATCCCAAACTTCTTAATAAGAATTAATTTATCGTTTCAAATCAAATTTACCCATTACCCACTCCAAAACATGGGAATTGAACCAGCCCTAATTTTCGGAAGACACCTTGAGTGAATCCAAGCTAGTTGTTGCGCTTAAACCCTATCGCTCGAAGGCGGTCATCAATTTCCGGGTGGGTGGAAAACGCGCTGGAGAGCGACTTCACCGGATCAATGCTGGATGGATCAAACAGGTAAGATGCCTGCCTGACTTCCTCATGCGCCGTTTGTCCATAGTCCTTTGCGTATTGTTCCGCGTGTTGCTGATGATCCGAGCTGATTTTCAGCAGTGCGCGCGCCATGGGTTCGTTATCGCGCATCAGTTCTACGGCACCAGAGTCAGCCATGTATTCACGCGTCCGGCTTAAAAACAGGGTTAACAGCACCGTTACCAGGGGCAAAACGTAGCGCAAAACGACAATCACCATCAACAGGCGGTTGTCGTCCCGGCGATCGCGCTTGTACAGCATGGAGTAAAACAGAAAATCAATCACAATCAGGATAATGTTACTGAGCACGGCCACCATCAGGGTTAATTTGATGTCATGGTGGCGGATATGGCTCAGCTCATGTGCCATCACGGCCTGCAGCTCGGCCCTGTCCAGTTTTTCAATCAAACCGCGGGTAATGGCCACCATCGCGGATTTCTCGCTGTAACCACTGGCAAAGGCATTCATGTAATTGGCTTCTATCAGAAAAACTTTCGGCATGTATTTCAGCCCGGCAGCTACCTTCATTTCCTCGACCACATTATACAACTGCTTTTCCTGTAGCGTGCGCGCGGTTTCGGGTGTGATTTCGACGTATTCTGTGCCAAGCAGCATGATGCGATCGTACATGGAATACGTAACCAGTAAGGATACGACGGCTATTCCCAGCAGGATCAGGGTCGCGTAAGGTATCAGTCTGAACGTAACCAGAACGTACATGGCCTGGCCAATAGTGAGCTGTGGATACTCGCCGAGTACGATTGATACATCCACCAGCAGACCGACAAAAACATAGATCAGAAGGAAAAGCGCAATCACCGTGCGGGTTTTGCGCTCATTGATTCGCAACTGTTCACGCCAATTGCCGGCGCTGGCCTGATAGTCTGAGAGAGGCATGTCGATCCTCAGAATTTGACCGTATAATTTTCATGCGCCTTGATTGTTTCATCGGGCAGCGACCAGTATTCAAACTGCTTGTCCAGAGCCGCGGGGAAAAAATTGACCACCATCGCCTCCAGGAACGATTTTTTCTTGGCGTAATAGCGCTCAATGCTGTCATTGTATGCCTGTTTGGCATAAGACAGTTTATTTTCCGTGTTTACGATTTCTTCCTGCAGCTGCAGCACGTTTTGATTGGCTTTAAGATCGGGATATTGCTCAAATACCACATTTAACCCGGCTGCAATTTGCGAAATACCATTTTCAGCCGCAATCTGCCCTTTTTCGTCGCCTGCTGCCTTGGCTGCCTGTGCCTGATTTCGTAAGGCTACTACATCTTTCAGGGTCGTTTTTTCGTAGTCCATAGACTGCTTGACCGCAGCAATCAGCGATTCAAAGACTTTGAATCGTCTGTCGAGCTGAATATCGATTTGCCGCTTGTTGTTATTCACTGCTTCAATCAGGCCAATCAGACTGTTGTAGATGCCGATGACGAGAAACGCCACCACCACAATGATTATCAAGACCAATAACAAGAAATTACCCATGATTCATTCCTTTTTGTTCTTTCGTTTTATAGTTATAGCTCTAAATCTGCAAAAAAGGTAGGGGGACCATCAGTGCAAAGTCGACTCAGTACAAACGGCACGTGAACGGTAATCCGGCCAGCCATACGCTCAACCCTTGAGCAGGGGTTTCAAAAACTGACCGGTATAGGAGTGCCGGCACTCGGCTACTTCCTCTGGGGTACCGGTAGCGAGAATCGTGCCCCCCTTGCTGCCTCCCTCCGGGCCAAGATCTATTATCCAGTCGGCCGTTTTGATCACGTCGAGATTGTGCTCGATGATCACAATGCTGTTGCCCTGTTCACGCAGACGGAACAAAACCGCCAGCAATTGCCGGGTATCGTGAAAATGCAGACCGGTGGTGGGTTCATCGAGTATATACAGGGTTCGTCCGGTATCCCGTTTCGACAGCTCACGCGCAAGCTTGATGCGCTGAGCTTCACCGCCCGACAGCGTTGTGGCACTTTGCCCTAAGCGAATGTACGACAGACCAACGTCGATAAGTGTCTGGCATTTGCGTGCCAGCACGGGAATGGCATCAAAGAACTGCCGGGCATCCTCCACGGTCAGTTCCAGCACTTCGTGGATGTTTTTTCCTTTGTAGAGGATATCCAGGGTTTCACGGTTATAGCGTTTGCTTTTGCATACGTCGCAGGCAACGTAAATATCCGGCAGAAAGTGCATTTCCACCTTGATAAGACCATCCCCCTGACAGGCCTCACAACGACCGCCGCGAACGTTGAAGCTGAAACGGCCAGGCTGATAGCCTCGGGCGCGGGCTTCCGGCGTTCCGGAGAACAACTCTCTGATGGGCGTGAACAAGCCTGTGTAGGTCGCCGGATTGGAGCGCGGCGTGCGTCCAATCGGGCTTTGGTCGATATCAATCACCTTATCGCATAAATCAAGGCCACTGATCTCCGTCAAGCGCCCTGGGGTTAACAGCGAGGCCCGGTTCAGTTTATTAGCCGCGAGAGGATACAGGGTATCGTTAATCAGACTGGATTTTCCCGATCCGGATACGCCGGTCACACAGGTAATCAGGCCCAGAGGAATACTGACGTCTACATTCACCAGATTATTACAGTTAACGCCCCGTAAATGCAGCATGCGCTGTGGATCAACGGCTTTGCGCTGCGCGGGAATTTCAATGCGCTGCATGCCTGACAAATACTGCCCGGTCAGAGAGGATTTGCTGGCCATCACTTCAGCCGGCGTCCCAGCCGCCACGACCTGGCCACCGTGAATCCCGGCACCAGGGCCAATATCCAGAACAAAATCCGCCGAGCGAATCGCGTCTTCGTCGTGCTCAACCACAATCACAGAATTGCCCAGATCCCGCAAACGACGCAGGGTTTTCAGGAGGCGCTCGTTATCACGCTGATGCAGACCGATGGATGGCTCGTCAAGAATGTACATCACCCCCACCAGGCCAGAACCAATCTGGCTGGCCAGACGAATACGCTGCGCCTCACCACCAGACAGGGTTTCCGCGCTGCGCGTCAAAGACAGGTAGTCCAGACCGACATTTACCAGAAAGCCAAGACGCTCCACAATTTCCTTGTTGATTTTGGCCGCGATCTCCCCACGATTTCCCGCCAGTTTCAAATGTTTGAAAAACTCATAGGACGCTTCAATCGAATAAGAGGAAATTTCCGGCAGACTTTTATCGTCAATGAATACATTGCGCGCCTCTTCACGCAGACGCGTGCCAAAGCAGGTCTGACAGGGACGTGAAGACAAATACTTTGCCAGTTCCTCCTGCACCAGTGACGAATCAGACTCCCGATATCGGCGCTGCATATTGGGAATTACGCCTTCAAAGGGATGACATTTGACCATATAGCCACCGCGAGGGCGCTGATAATGAAATTCTATTTCCTCGCTGCCACTGCCATACAGCACAATATGCCGGATTCTGTCCGGTAAATCGCAAAAAGCCGTGTTAATATCAAATCGATAGTGCCGGGCCAGGGATTCGAGCATCGGGTAATAATAAGTGGTTTTTTTGTCCCAGCCACGAATGGCTCCCGTTGCCAGACTGGCGGTTTCGTTATGAATGACCCGGTCGGGATCAAAAAACTGATCAAGGCCCAGACCATCGCAGGACGGGCAGGCGCCCATGGGATTATTGAAGGAGAACAGGCGTGGCTCCAGCTCGCTCAGACTGTATCCGCATTCAGGACAGGCAAATTTTGAAGAAAAAACGAGCGGTTCAAACGTATCGTCCAGAGATACGACGTTGGCAATACCATCGGCAAGGTTCAGAGCATTTTCAAACGATTCGCTCAGACGCTGCGCGATATCCGGACGCACTTTAAAACGATCTACTACGACCTCAATGGTATGCTTCTGGCGCAAAGCCATTTTAGGAGGCGAATCGAGTTCGCAGATTTCGCCGTCGATACGGGCACGCACATAACCCTGAGCCTGCAGTTGCTGTAACAGCTGCTGGTGCTCGCCCTTGCGCTCGCGCACCACAGGCGCAAGAATCATCGCCTTGCTGTCGGCAGGCAATGCCAGCACCTGATCCACCATTTGACTGATGGTCTGAGCATGCAGAACCAGCTTATGCGTTGGACAACGCGGCTCTCCAACCCGGGCGAACAAAAGACGTAAATAATCATGAATTTCTGTGATCGTACCCACGGTTGAACGCGGGTTATGTGAGGTCGCTTTTTGTTCAATGGAGATGGCGGGCGACAGTCCTTCGATAGAGTCTACGTCTGGCTTTTCCATCATCGATAAAAACTGCCGGGCATAGGCCGACAGAGACTCCACATAACGCCGCTGCCCCTCCGCGTAGAGGGTATCAAAAGCCAGCGATGACTTTCCTGAGCCCGACAGGCCCGTAATCACCGTCAATTGGTTACGGGGAATCTCGACATTAATGTTTTTAAGATTATGCGTTCTCGCGCCCTGAATGCTGATTACCGTCATGATATACGACCAAGTTGATGCGAAAAGGGCATTATACATTAAAATGGCAGCTGAAACGCAGCGAAGGATCGGTCTCAGGCTCTGCTATACTCTCAGCAAATGATGACAAGGAGCCCGTCATGACACGAATCGGCCAGACCGCAGGCGTTATCCTGTTATCCCCCCTCCTCTATCCTGGCCCGCAGTACGCCGCTACCCAGTCTGCGCTGGCGTGGACCAGACAAACCCTGATCGATACCTTCAGACTGACGCATGACAACATGGACGCCCGGCTGAAACAGGCGGAAAGTAAGTATCTGCCGTCAGCCTGGTCGGATTTGATCCGCTTTTTTGGTGACAGTACCAGCACCATTCGTAATGGCAGACTGAGCCTGCATCCTCAGGCTACCGGCCCCGGGCAAATCATCACATCCGGTCATGTGGATGGTGTGATGCACTGGAACATTGTGCAAGCCATCCGCATTCCTGAACTGAAAATGAATCCGACCTTCTCCGTAGAGCTTATCAAAGCCGCCAAACCACCCTATCTGATACAACGTGTCAATGTGACAACGTTGTAATTTATTGTGGTTTATTTAAGAAAACATTAAGCTTACGGTGGTATTATCGAGTCCAGATAAGGTAAAATTTTTACAGTTTTACCTCGGGCGTTATGATTTAAGGCGAGATTTATAATGACGTTAACCAAATACTGGCAAGACCTGAGGCGCGATCTTACGAATTTACAAGAGGAAATGGGAGAGGTTTTTGATTATCAAAACTATGCTCCTGTGAATGCGGCACATGTCATGGTTGCCGAGGGCAGTCGCATCGAAGGCATAAATCCGATATTTGGAGCCGCAACACTGCTTGGCATTCAAGCCAGTATCCGCGAACAGGAAGCACTGATTGGCGACCCGATTCCAGGCCAGAACCTGCATCAACCCAGGCTGAACGATCACCGCGATTTCTTTTTTGCCGCAGTTTATTTCCAGCATCAACAACGCTTTGCCGATGTGGTGTCCTCATCAAGAGTGGTCGATCTAAACTTGCAGGGACTAAAAGCACAGGAAGCACAAAATGCCGCCGCATTGCATCATCTGATCCGCGAATATTACGCTCAACATCAGGAAAGCCTCGATCAATTGATGACGGCAAGACCTGGCCATACAGTCGACGGCATCCGCACCTTGCTGCAGACAGCCAATGCCTCTTCATTCGAAAGCCGGATGGCTCCTGTCATTCAGCAGGAATTTGAGCAGATTATTTCAAACGGTGGCGACGCCCTGGAAATTGTCACAAATCTGCGCGCACATTTCGTGGAAAAAGAAAGCACCATTACCCAAATGTATCATATCAAACGCCTGGTTGATGCTCTGAACCAGCCGGATACACGACTCGGGAATCTCAACGAAGAATACGTAACGGACTTTTTGAATGACCTGCCTGTTGACGAACGAGACGAGTGGCGAGCCAAAATAGATGCGGCTCTTCAGGCGGCAGCCCAACCCGTCGGCGGCAATCTGAAGGAAAAAGCCGCCAGCCTGGTCAGTACGACCTGGTCGTTTGGTAAATGGATGCTGGAGGGAACCGGTGAGCTTTTCAAACCCTGGTCTCCTGCTCTGGTTACAGACATAACGCAGGCCGTTTATCATTTCAGTACCAGCACGACTGAGCGTGTCGCCACAGGCATCGCTTCACGGATCGGCGTACAGACCGTGGAGAGCCTTACCCGGCTTGAGTTGAATAATTTCGCGAATCAACGTTACAACACGGTCGCTCAAAACCTGATTACAGCAGACAATGGTCTCACTCTAGACCATGCACACCAGGCCAATCCAGAGGAGCTGCTGCGCCTGAAGGGCAAAATGGCCGTGTTAAATTCGGTTCTGGTTCTGGAGAAACATATGGAAGATTTTATCAGCACTCACAATAAAGGACTGGTGAAATTCATTGATTTCTTCCGCCCCGTGAATCTGTTTTTAAGCCGTACCTTTTTTCGCTATGTTATGCATGACAAAGCCTTATTGCTGGAAGAGGCGCGCCAGTTGAAAAAATCGCTTGCCGACATAAAACGCGATCTGGAGCAGACCGAAAATCCAGAGGATATTAAAACCAGGCTTCTCGATCAATCCCGCCGAACGAGAACATCCGTTGCCGAGGTCAGTCAAAAGAGCCGTTATGTGTTTCTGAGCCCGGCTCATCAGAATGCGGCCAGACGAGCGGCAGAGGACGTCAGCCAACGAATCGTGGAGGCGATAGCGCCCGTTTGCCCCTCCTCAGCCTAATGCGGCTCCGAGGTAAGGAGATAAGCGCCTCCATTGACACACTGTCATTCCCGCGCAGGCGGGAAACTATCCTGGAGCTGGCCTCGAGCCTGAAATGACCATGGATCCCCGCCTGCGCGGAGAGGACAAATAATGCACTGAGAGGGCGAGCAATAAAGAGAAAAATTTTCCGACTTACACTGGATTTTATTTTTTTTTAAGCTATACTGGCAGTCCTCCTAAGAGTAATTCCCAAAACTTATCTGTGGATAACTTATTTTGAACCATGACAGACAGTCTATGGCTCAATGAGCAGGTTTTCTTTAATCTCTTGATAAATATAACAATATTGTAAAGTTTTTTGTGAATCGTTCACATTTGTGACCCTATCTGCCTGTGGATAAGTTTGTTAATTATATCATGTTGTAAAAACACCGTGTCTTCAGGTAGGATGAACCATGCTACCCTGTTTTGAGAAGGATGAGTCCCATGCACCCTGCCTTACGTCTGATACTCAGCAGCATTCTGCTTATCTGTGCCGCTATTGCTCACGCCGATGACCTGCGCTCCATGGAGCGGCAGATAGAAGACTCGGTTATCACAACGAAAATTGAAGCCAAATACACGAAAAACCGCGATCTGAATCCCCTGAAAATTTTTGTGAGTACACAAAATGGTGTGGTTACGCTCAAGGGACATGTCAAAGACAAAGAGGCGCTGATAGCCGCTATTCGACTGGCCAGGTCCACCACCGGCGTTAAACAGGTAGAATGTAATGATCTGGAAATTAAACAGGTCAACACGGCCATCACCGACACTTATATCACCGCCAAGGTTGAGGCTGCCGTACTCAAAGCGAAAGTGCTCGATGATGAATCGATCCCGCTGGTAGGCATTAACGCCAGAACCACTAATGGCGAAGTCACCCTGAGTGGCAAGGTAAAACACGACAAATCGATACTCGCCATCATCAAACGCGTGAATGCGGTACATGGCGTGAAAAAAATCATTTCTCAACTGACCGTTGTCAAGGACGCATAAATGAGCGTATTCACCCGGTTTCGTTTTTTTCTCTGGTATTTTGGCCATTTCCAGGTCCCTTTGATTGGCCATTTACGCCCCAGATTAATCACTCTTAACGATCAGGTTATCGTAATCAGACTGCCCCTGCGCCGCCGCAGCCGCAATCATTTTAAGTCCATGTATTTCGGTGCGCTTGCCGTGGGTGCTGATCTGGCCGGCGGTCTGCATGGCTTTTATCATGCCAGACAGGCGGGATTAAATCCGTCGCTGGTGTTCAAGTCATTTCAGGCGCAATTTCTTAAACGCCCGGAATCAGATGTCTATTTTGTCTGTGAACAGGGTGATGCCGTGAAGGCGATGCTGGATGAATCCAAAAAAACCGGGCTGCGCATCAACAGACAGTTGCCCATTAAAGCCTACACGCACTTCGTCAGCCTGGCAGAACCCGGCGAGCTGGTCGCCGATTTTCTACTCGAACTGTCCATTAAGGTTCAGGCGTAATCTGAATACACAGCCCATATACCACAGACCGGTAATAGCGCTCTGTGCCGGACAATTTTTTATCTTTGTATGAGTTGTCCTCTCAACGCCTCATTTGTCCTCTCAGCGCCTCATTTGTCCTCCCCGCGCAGGCGGGGACCCATGGTCATATCAGGCTCGGCGCCAGCACCAGGATAGTTTCCCGCCTGCGCGGGAATGACCGATCGGAGTTTTGTCCAGTACAGAGGTAATAGCGTAATATTGAGCTATAATTAAGCAGAAATAACGCTTAACGTCTGTTATAAGGAAATATGGCTAAAACCGAACCATCGATCTACGCCTGTCTTTTTTCGTGGAGGCGGCAGCCAACATGAGAACACGAGGCGGATCTGGAAATACAGCCTTGTATAATCTGACGGTTATGTTCTTTTACGTAACCAGTGGTTATCTGGGACTGATGCTGGCCGTGCCTCCGGGCTATGCCACCGCTATCTGGGCACCCTCCGGTATCGCTCTGGGAGCCGTACTGGTATGGGGTCTGCGTACGTTGCCGGGGATTTTTGCCGGTTCTTTTCTTCTTAATTTTTATGTAACGCTGGTTAATGCGCCTGCCGGTTTCAGCCTGGTAACACTGCTCACGGGGGGCATAACCGGTACGGGAGCGGTACTACAGGCACTGACCGGCTGGTGGTTAATCAAACGCTACGTTGGTTTTCATAATCCCCTGCACATTCCAAAAGATATTCTGATGTTTGCGTTGTTGAGCGGCCCGGTTTCCTGTGTGGTGGCGACGAGTGTAAGTAACGCAGGACTTTATGCGATTGGCATCATGCCTCCTGAAAATATTATGGCCAGCTGGATTACCTGGTGGATAGGTGACATTATCGGCGTGCTCATCATGACGCCTGTTTTTTTGATCCTCTTTGCCAGGCCCAGACAACTATGGCGAAACCGAATTATCCCCATTTTAATGCCATTATGCCTGACTTTTTTTGTTGTTATTTTCGCTCATTTTTTTTACCGACAATCCGAACTGAATCGCGTTAATGAAAAATTTTCCATCATGAGCCATCAGCAGATGCATTCCGGTCTTGACACCAGTTCAACATCCTACACGCATTTCCTGAACCGGGAATACTCCTGGCTGGTCTGGTCATCACTGACCGCAACACTGCTGTTTTGTGCCCTGATGAATATCATTTTATTTATCCTGTATGGTCAGCGTTACCTGATTCAATACCTTGCCGATGCCAAAACCATCCAGCTGCGCACGGAAAAAGCCAAGAACCTGCTGTTACTGAATGCCGCAGGAGAAGGCATATTCTGGATAGACACAGACTATAACATCACCTTTATTAATCAGGCAGCTGAAAATCTGCTGGGTTATTCCAGCCATGAGTTGAAAGATCAATCGATTATGAAGGTATTATATGAGGCCAACCACGAAAAGCCCTCTTTCTACATACAAAAATCACCTGTTTATCAGGCTATCCGGGAAAAAACGGTCATAAAAATCAAGGAAGCCATGTTCTGGAGAAAAGACAACTCCTGTTTTTGGGTGGAATATACCTGTATTCCCATTATTATCAGCGATCAGGTCAAAGGTGCTGCCATCATCTTCAGCGATATTACCGAGCGACTGGACAATGAAAATAAGCTGATGAGAATGGCTCATTTTGATCCGCTGACCAAACTGCCTAACCGTCTGAGCTTTTTTGAGCACCTGGAGTACGCGCTTGGGCGGGCCAGCCGCAATCAATCCCAGCTGGCCATTTGCTTCATAGACGTTGATAATTTCAAGTACATCAATGACACATTTGGCCATTTGTATGGTGATAAGCTCCTGACCGTTTTGCCGGGCCTTATCATGCCTCACCTGCGTGACATTGATTATCTGGCGAGAATCGGTGGAGATGAATTTGGCCTGATTTTTGAAGATACTCCGAAAAGCACGGATTTAACCAAAGTAATCGAACGGATTTTACAGGCATTTAAAGAACCACTCAGCATTGATGATAACGAAATCAGCGCATCCATCAGTATTGGCATCGCCATGTATCCCGCCAATGGCCACCAGATAGAAACGCTGCTCCAAAACGCAGATATCGCCATGTATCAGGCGAAAAAAATGGGCAAATCAACCTTTGCCTTTTACAGCAAGGAAGCCAACGAAAAAATACTCATCTACAATCAGATTGAATCCGCACTGCAGACAGCCATCAGGGAAAAGAGTTATCAGGTCTATTATCAGCCGATGATTCACGCCGGTACTCACCAGATACTGGGCGTTGAAGCGCTGTTACGCTGGAGCGACGACGTTCTTAAAAACGTTCCTCTGACTGACTCCATTTTTGTCGCAGAAGACAAAGGTTATATTCATGACCTTGGGATAATGATTCTGGAGCAGGCCTTCAGGGAGTTTCGCGACCTGTCCAACATCCGAAATGGCATGCAGCTTGCCATTAACGTATCCATCAAACAATTTAAAAATCCCTTGTTTAACGAGAAAATTCAGGCTTTGATTGAGCAGTATCAGGTCAATCCCAAAAAAATATTTTTTGAAATAACCGAAAACTCCTTCAATAAGGATTCTGATCTGCTGGTCGACATGATGATGGGTTTAAAAAGTCTTGGTATACACTTTTCACTGGATGATTTTGGCGTAGGCAGCTCATCAATTCATTTACTGAAAAAACTCCCCTTGTCCTCCATCAAAATCGATCAGTCATTTATAAAGGATATCGACGTTAATCCAGACGATGCCATGATTGTACTGACCGCCATTCAACTGTCACATGGTCTTGGTATCACCACCATTGCCGAGGGCGTAGAGAAAATGGCGCAACTGGATTTACTTGAGCAATGGGGTTGTAACATTATTCAGGGTTATTATTTCGCCCACCCCATGCCCATGCAGGAATTGCTGCGCTGGATGGAGCAGCATGAGGGCGAATTGAAGTAAGTCGACAGAGCAAGGCTCACGAGCACCCGGCCTCGCCTGAATAAAAAGAAGCGCTATTCCTGCCCATAATTGTTTGCTAAATAAACTTATAGTGCTAAAATATATCAGAATCTTTCTTTTAAGGAATCGATCATCATGCCCAAACCACTCTATGAACATCTGGAAATATCCGATCCCAGTATTGATCAGGCCGGCATTCGAAAAGCGTATAGGAAACTGGCGGTGAAATGGCATCCAGATCGTAATCCGGACAATAAGGAACAAGCAGAAATCATGTTCAAGCGTATAAACAACGCGAACAAAATTCTGAGTGATGCCGACAAGCGCAGGCAATATGATGCGGGGCAAATTGATGAGAAAGGGGAGCCAGCAGTTGCTCCAAAACCCAGCCAAAGCGCTGAGCCCTCTCCTCGACAGCATTCAGGGAGACGTCAGCCAGAGGCTCAGGCTAAGCAGCCTCGTCCAAATGCCGGTAGCCACCAATCTGTGCCACCTCGACCCGCTCCCCGGACAGAAAAGCCAGAGCCTCTTCCAGCTCGACAAAGGTATGCCGCCCCCCCGAGATCCCGGTTCTCCCAAAGCAATCAAGAGAGACAGGCCCGGAGCAATTTATTCAATTTGGCATCAAACAAATATAATTTCTATAGAGCAGAACCTTTACCGGCACAATATTACTTTTTTAACACAGCGAAAGCCGCTAAGGAGTTTCAACTGCCACAGAGGGTCAAGTGTCCAGTTTATATTTACGTTACTCCATCTCCGCTCAATCAATTCCAGAATATTTTTCGAAAGACCTGTCAGGAAGCGTTTGCAAGAGTTGACAAGCGAGATAAAGCCGAGCCTTCGTTTGAAAAAACTTTTTCTGTTCGCCATTACGCGGGAAGATCAGACAGACCCGAGTATGTGTTTGCCAGGACCAACTATCAACCAAAGATGGAAGCTGCCATAGACAGATTGTTTGCCCTTGCACTTATCGTTCAGCAGTTGTCAAAACTCGAAAAACAGGGGGATTTGCAACAAAGCCTGCGAGGATTTCATCCCTGACGCTTGAGGACAGAGCGCAGTTTAACCTGCGTTCTGTCAACATTGTTCCATCTTCTTGATCGTAGCCATCTCAAGGATTGCACTAAGATGTGTTTGTTCTGCAGGCGTGCATTTGACAAAGCCCCTGATGACGACTAATTTAATAATTAATAACCTTGAGGCAACCTAATGCAAACTATCGTCGTTACGGATGACCCTTCTGGCTGGGAGTTTTTAAGCCCGCTGGCTGCCATTGTACCCGCTACGGAATACCTGTCGAGCGAACATTACAGCATGAATCAGGCCCTGCGGATCATTAACCTGTGTCAGTCTTATCATCACCAGACCATAGGTTATTACGTTTCTCTCCTCGCCCACGCGCGCGACCATAAAACGATTCCATCGGTGCACAGCATTCAGGATGTTCTCAACACCAGCATTTCCAAGCTGATATCGCAGGAAGTGGATGAAGAAATTGAGCACAGCCTCGAAGACATCAAGCACGATGAATTTGTGTTCAGCCTGTATTTCGGGCAAAACATGGCCAAACGGCATGCGACGCTGGCCAAAAAACTGCATAATCTTTTCCCCCTGCCGATGATTCGCTTCACCATGGAAAAGAAAAAACAATGGCGAATCAAGCATCTGGTACCCATCGCACTGGCCGACGTGCCCGCTCATCATATGGATTTTATGCGGGAATCCGCAGAAAGCTATTTGTCCAAAAAACGCTTTCATCAATGGCGGAAAAAACAACGCTACCATGATCTGGCCATACTCGTCGATCCAACGGAATTAAATGCGCCGTCCAATAAAAAAGCGCTGGATCATTTCGCACACATAGGCGAAGACATGGGCCTGAACGTCGATTTTATTGAAAAGAACGACAGTAAGTCGATAGCTGAGTACGATGCTCTGTTCATCAGAGCCACCACCTCGGTGAATCACTACACCTATCGGATGGCAAGGCGGGCCGCTCAGGAAAACATGGTGGTGATTGATGATCCGCAGTCGATTATCAAATGCAGCAACAAAGTTTATCTGGCCGAACTATTACGCTCACATCAGATTTTGACACCTGCAACTCAGTTCATCAGCAAATACGACAAACAACTGCCGGAAATCCATTTTCCCTGCGTCCTGAAACGACCGGACTCAGCGTTTTCTCATGGCGTAGTTAAAGTGGACGACCTGAAAACCCTGCAGAAATATCTGACGCAGTTTTTTAAAACATCGGATCTGGTGCTCATCCAGCCCTTTATTCCGACGGAGTACGACTGGCGTATTGGTATTCTGGATAATAAGCCAATATTTGCCTGCCGTTATTATATGGCCGAAAATCACTGGCAAATCTACAACTGGGATGCCAGCCAGGAACAGCGTGAGGGCGGGCACGAAACCATCCCGATACACGAAGTGCCCGATCCCATTTTAAAAACCGCCATGAAAAGCACGCGCCTGATTGGAGACGGTCTGTATGGGGTCGATATGAAGAGTCATGGCGACAAGCACTACGTCATCGAAATCAATGACAATCCCAACATCGATTTTGGCATTGAAGACCGCATTCTCGGTGAGTCGCTTTATGAGCAGGTCATGAGCGTGTTTTTACAACGTATTCGCAGGAAACACGGATATGTCTAGCTTTCCCCTGTTTTCGGTTATGGGCATTGAAATTGAATACATGCTGGTCGACCGTGATACCCTGAATGTTCGGCCCGAAAGTGACCTTATTCTGCAGGCACTGGCAGGCACTGTCTGCAACGAAGTGGAACTGGATGACATTGCCGTCAGCAACGAACTGGTGATGCACGTGCTGGAGTTAAAAAATAACGGCCCCAAAGCACCGGACGCGCCCATTGCGGAACATTTTCAACAGGGCATCGAACGTCTGCAGCCGGTGCTCGCCGATCATCGCCTGCAACTGCTGCCTTCGGGTGCGCATCCCTGGATGAATCCTGCTCTGGAAACGCAGCGCTGGCCTCATGGAAACCGGGATATTTACCATCAGTTCGATCGTATTTTTAATTGCCAGGGGCACGGCTGGTCCAATCTGCAAAGCATGCACATCAACCTGCCCTTCGCCAGCGACGATGAATTTAATCAACTGCATAATGCCATCCGTCTTATTCTGCCTCTGCTGCCCGCCATAGCCGCCAGCACACCATTTCTGGATGGCCGATACACTGGCATGCTGGATACACGCCTTGATTTTTACGAAAAAAATCAGCAGGCCATTCCGTCGATCTGCGGAGGCGTTATTCCAGAGTTTATATCGTCAGAAGGCGAGTACCGGGACAAAGTGCTCGCGCCCATGTATCGTGACATAAGCCCTCATGATCCCAAAGGTATTCTGCAGCATGAATGGCTCAATTCACGCGGGGTCATCGCCAAATTTGACTATCATGCTCTGGAAATACGTATTATGGACAGCCAGGAATGCGTCAATGCCGATATCGCTCTGGCTAAGGCCGTGTTTGCCATTTTGCAGCACTGGCAGCAACAGTCTGCCTATTATCTGGAAAAACCCTGCGAACGTCAGCGTTTGAAAGCCCTGTATGAGCAAACCCGCGTTCATGGTTTTGATGTGGCCGTGGATGATCGAGAGCTGCTGCGCCAGTGGCAAATCAATAGATCCGTGTCGAATATGCGCCAGTTATGGTCGCTGTTAATCGAACAGGTCAGCTCAAGCCTTGACATCAACAGTCAGCGAACACTGGAATATCTGCTCAGCCAGGGCAATCTGGCCGAACGTCTGCTGCGGGCCTCTGGCCCGGATCACAGCCGGACGAATCTGGCGCGGATTTACCGCCAGCTGGGACATTGCCTGTTAAACAATCAGATGTTTAACCCATCATGAAACCGGTACAGTTACTGCTTAGCTGTGAGCACGCTGTAAACGACATTCCCGCGGATTTTGCCCGTTATTTCGCAGGCCATGAGGACGCCCTGAACTCACATCGCGGCATTGATTTTGGTGCGCTGGCTATTGCTCAGCAACTCCGTCAGCATTTTCATTGCGAGCTGTACTCTGCGACAGTCAGTCGTCTTCTCATCGAATGCAACCGCAGCCTGCGCCATCAGGCCTGTTTTTCTGAGTTTTCTCTCGCCATGAGCACGGACGAAAAAAACCGGCTGCTGGAAACCTTTTACCGGCCTTACCGTGCCGCCGTTCAGCAACGGATTCAGGACTATATCAACGATGGTTTTCAGGTCTGGCATCTGTCCATCCACAGTTTTACCCCGGTCTGGAACGGCACTGTCCGTACAACGGATATTGGCCTGCTCTACGATCCGCGCCGCCCCGTGGAAAAAACGCTGGCCAGGCGCTGGCAGGCTCTGCTGAACCCTCACACCCGGACACGGCGTAACTATCCATATCTCGGCGTCAGCGATGGATTTACCACGGCTTTGCGCAAGGTGTTCAGCAAAGACGATTACATGGGTATGGAGGTGGAGGTAAATCAGGCCCTGGCCGTGGATGAAGCGAAACAGCAAAGCATCAGCATCCTGCTTTTCAACAGCCTGAAACAGCTGTTGCCAGTCAGCGTCGTTTGATACCCAGTGCTTTGAATGCCGCATCCAGCAATTGACGGAAAAACTGCCGTACCAGCTGACGGAACAAGGTATTTTTTGTTAATACCGTCACCATTGATGGCTCTGCCTTCGCCGTTTTGGCGGTGGGCTCCGTTGCCTGCGCCGGCGCATCTTTCTTTTTTTCCGCCAGAATCTCACTGGCCGGGCGTGTTGATTTGCGCTGACCATATTGGGAATAAAGGCTGGACTGCGCAACCAGACCTTTGATTTCGGTCTCAGTCAACACCCCCATGCGTGATTGCGGTGGGCGAATCATGCATTGAATCAATGGGGTAGGCTGGCCTTTACCGTCCAGCGCACTGAGCAGGGCTTCACCAATACCAAGCGAGGTCAATAACTGCTCGGTGTTATAATGATCAGACGGAGGGAAGTTCTGCGCAACCAGCTTCATGGCCTGGCGATCTTTGGCCGTAAAGGCACGCAGCGCGTGTTGAATTTTCAGGCCAAGCTGACTGAGCACCGCATCGGGGATATCGTTGGGCGTCTGCGTGCAGAAAATCAGCCCTACGCCTTTGGAGCGAATCAGTTTCACTATGGTATCCAGCAGGTTCAGCAGGGCTTTGCTGGCGTTATTGAAAATCAAATGCGCCTCGTCAATAAAAAGCACCAGCTTTGGTTTGTCCGGATCACCCAGCTCGGGCAATGTCCGATACACATCCGACAGCAGTTTCAGCATGAAAGTTGAAAACAGTTTGGGCTTGTCCTGCATGTCCATCAAACGCAGAATAGAAATAATCCCCTGCCCGTCGCGACTGCTGCGCAACAGATCGAGGACATTAAAACCAGGCTCACCAAAAAAGCTTTTGCCGCCCTGGGCTTCCAGCTCGATCACTTTACGCATGATGGTACCGATAGACGTGCTGGCCACGGCGCCATAACGCGCTTCTATCTCGCCCTTGCCGGCATCGGACTGGGCAAACTGTAAAACGGCCTTGAAATCGTCCAGATCAACCAGTGGCAGCTGATTTTCTCTGGCGTATTCAAACACGATAGTGACTACGCCGGCCTGGGTGTCGTTAACATCGAGCATACGCGAAAACAGCAGAGCCCCAAAATCACTGACGGTTGCGCGCATGGGTACGCCGGGATTGTCGCTGTTCAGCGTCAGCATTTCCACAGGGAATGCTTTGGGTGTGTAGGGAATATTCAGAGATTTGCCGCGCGCTATCAAAAAATCACTGGCCTCACCTGGCTCAGCCAGACCGGAAACATCCCCTTTAATGTCCATCACGAGACAGGGAACACCGGCCTGAGACAGCTGCTCGCTTAAGACCTGGATGGTTTTGGTTTTGCCGCTGCCAGTGGCACCGGCGATTAAGCCATGGCGGTTGAAGGATTTGAGCACCAGATTGACAGGCGCGTTATCCAGCAGTTTACCATCGAGAATAATGCCGCCCAAATCAAGCACCGGCAGCTCGCCAGCCTGGTAAGGAAGACGCAGATCGTCGTTGCTCATGAACCTACATCCTTGTTTCAGGGAAAGATTAATCTTAATTATAACTCATCAGGGTGCTATTGCGAATGCCGATGCAGTAAAGGTTTCGAGCGCAGCGAAGCAATCCATTTTTATAGCCATGAACCATTCACTTTATCACATCAGAACGAAGCTCTTAACATCAAGCTCACGAGCCGAATGAATAGACTTTGCAACGTCTTCCCGGTCATATTTACCCCGCCCATCGACCTGCAGGCCATACCATGGCGTGCCTTTAAGCGGGCTTAATTCGTCCAGCAAAAATGTGGCGAAAGAATGAACGTGGTAATGCGTTGCCGGATTGGTTAAAAAATTGTTGATTAAATCCGTGACATCATCACCTCCTGACTCATTAATATGGCGCCTGAAATCGCGCGCAAAATCCTGTCCATTCTGCGTATGAGTGATGATCTTCGACAAAAACCCGTTTTTACGACGAACGATCTCCTGGCCAAAGAACGGCAGATTATACCAGCGGCTATACTCTCCCTGCGCTCTGGCAACCGCCATTTTGACAGCCAGTTCAAGAGCGACCCGGACAGGTGATTTGTCTGAAGCCAATAGCAGCTCTGGCTCCCGTTGCACTACCCGGCCACGCCGGGAAGGTGCCAATACATCGCGACCGTCCTCGTCATCAGAGGATACGTCCGAATCACGCTGCCCCCCTGTTGCGCCTGAAACCAATATCAATCCCGGGCTCTCATTGTGCCGTACCACTTCATCCATGGAGTTTTGCACGGCAAGCGCGATTTGCTGATCGTATTCATCATCCAACACCACGGATTGAGGTACAAAATCCAATTCATCTGTTCGTTCAAACAACCCACGATCCTCCTCATCATCATCCACAACCAAAGAAATGGGATCGGAATACGCGTTACTGGACGAGGCAGGTACAGGACTCGGTGTTCGAAGATTGATTGCTTTCCGTGGCGCACAGGCCATAGCCTGCATCTCCGGCGTCAAAGGCAGGTCATCCTCATTAACGGCATAAAAACCAGGATCGGGTTGCGAGTCCGATTTGATGGGGGACACATGTTGGGGATCGTTTAACGAATAACGATGCCGGCTGGAGCCGTCGGAATTCCACTCACTGACAACCAATGACTTTTGCCCGGCAAGTCGCGAATACTCCCAGTCGGTTTCAAAAAACTTGCTCTGATTCCAGGCAAAGGTTTTTATTTTGCCCTTATCCTGCACAGTCCAGATGTATTTCTGTGAAGGAGACAGTTCCAGCGATTCCCAGGGCAGCGACCACTTTGGGCTGTCTGCTGAACGCCTGGATTGCTGCACATCCAGCCGTCCCTGATCGATTTTAAATCGCAGCCAGCTGTTTTGCTGCTGACACCAGAAAGGTCCAAAAATTGCCATGAAACACCTCTTAGCAGGATTATTCTGGCCATAATATCACAAAAAGATTATTTTATAGGCAGTTAATTATTTCTGGCAATCAGGACACAGACCATAAATCGTCAGAGCATGATCGGTCATGCGAAATCGAGCCTGTTCTGCAATCAGGCGCTGACGCTGTTCAATCAGCTCATCCATAAACTCTTCTACGCGTCCGCATTTGACGCAGACCAGATGGTCATGATGCTCCCCCTGCATCAATTCAAACACAGAATGACCACCTTCAAAATTATGACGGGAAACAAGACCTGCACTTTCAAACTGGGTCAGTACCCGGTATACCGTTGCAAGCCCAACGTCTTCGCCCATATCCAGCAAGGCTTTATAGACGTTTTCAGCGCTGAGATGATGATCGCGGGCCTGTTCCAGAATCTGCAGCACCTTCAGGCGTGGCATGGTAATTTTTAATCCGGCATCTTTCAACTGCTGGCTTTCTTCCACAAATGCTCCTCGGTGGTGTGTTTCTATTAACGGCATGGTATTATGGCGAATTTTCTGATAACAGGCAAAACCTTATGCGATTTGGTAAACTGATCTTGACTGGCACCCTGTGCTTAAGCCTGGCTGCTTGCGCTTCCTACGACTTTTCCCGCCGCGTGGCACAGCAGGGTAACCTGCTTCCTCAGGAAAAAATTGCACGTCTTCATATTGGCATGAGTCGCCAGGACGTTGCCATTTTAATGGGTAACAGTCTGCTAAGCCCCACGTTTAACAATAACCGCTGGGATTATGCCTTCACCCTGCGCAAAGGCAGCAGCCCGCTCGAAGTACGTAACCTGAGTCTGTTTTTCACCGGGGATCGCCTGTCGGCTATCGAACACCGCCCCTAAGACTTCGATTTTGCGGCGCGCTGACGCCGCTTTTCCTTTGGATCGATGACCAGAGGTCGATAAATTTCCAGACGATCGCCGGGCTTTAAGACCGTATCAGCGCTTACGCGTTTTGAATAAATACCCGTCACCATGTCACGGGTTTCAGGGTGAGTATTCCAGATGCCGCTTTGACTGAGAGCCGCCTCAACAGTGCATCCTTCAGCTACGTCACAGTGAAGTCGAACCAGCTCCTGCCGCGCAGTTACATACACGATTTCAAGCGGAAACATAAAGGCTCTCAGCCCTGTCGCAAAACGCATCAACCATTTTATCGGTGACCTGTTCAAATACCGGCCCCAGCAGCATCGAAAACATACGGCCGGCAAACTCAAACTCCAGATCAAAAGAAATCCGGCACCCTTCCGGCACCTCATCAAAGCGCCAGAATCCCTCGAGATGACTGAATGGCCCGTCTACCAGACGAATTTCGATCATTTTATTAATTTGATGGCGGTTACGGGTAGTGAACGATTTGCTCATACCGGCCGCGCTGATTACCATCGTAGCCTGAACCTCATCCTGATCGCGGTGATGCACGATGGTCTGTGAACAATAGGGTAAAAACTCGGCATAATGCTCAACGTCATTCACCAGTTCAAACATTTGCGCGCAACTGAAACGCACGACCCGGGATTTATTAACGACCGTCATGCGCCCTGTGCTCCTGTAATGAAATGAGTGGATAACCAGGCTGCAACATCCTGAATCTCCTCGAGACACACATTGTGCTCCATGGGATACTCACGCCAGGTAATGTTTTTGTAACCACTGGCGATTAACCAGTCCTGACTCAGTCGCGACCACTCTGGCAAAACCATAGGATCAAATTTGCCCGCTGCGAGAAAAAAGGGCGTTTCAGGCGCGAGAATGGCTTCGCATTGCAGCGCGAGAGGCAGATAGGATGACATGGCGATTACACCACCGAGGGTTTTTTCGCTGTGCAGTGCCGTATACAAAGCCATGGCGCCGCCCTGAGAAAAGCCTGCCAGCACAATTTGCTCCGGACGGAAACCAGCCTGCAGCTGGGCATTGATTTCGTCAAGGATGTGCTGTTCTGATTCTTTAATACCAGCCTTGTCTTCCCTGTCTGTGAGCTTCATGCCAAGAATATCGTACCAGGCACGCATGGGCATTCCAGCATTCAAGGTTACAGGGCGAACGGGCGCGTCAATAAACACATGCCGTAAGGGCAGAGCAGCAATCGCGGGGTGATCGGCCAGACCACCCATATCAGAAGCATCAGCCCCCAGACCGTGCATCCATATGACACAGGCCTGAGCGGGCTCCTGTGGATCTTTTAAATACGTGTTTAACACCGTGTCTCCAATTTCCTGAACGAAACAATAGCGAATTATCGCCAATGACTTTGAGTATGGCAAGGAGGCATACAAATTAAGTTGCTGTTTAATGGATCAGCGGCAGGATGGGAGCGTCATGACATCGTCCAAGGATTGTCAGAAAGCCCTCAAATCAGGCTATACTCGTCAACATTATCGTTTGGAGTCACCGACATGAAACCACTTCGCGGCTATTTCCTCCCCTTATTATGCCTGCTGAGCCTGACGGCCTGCGGACAAAAGGGCCCCCTGTATCTGCCTGAAAACAAACCTGCCACTACGCAAGGACAAAATCAATGACGCTGCGCTTCACTAAAATGCATGGACTGGGTAATGACTTCATGGTGATTGACGCGGTCAATCAGCAGGTACGCCTCAGCCAGAAAGAGATCAGCGCCCTGTCCCGGCGCGACACAGGAATTGGCTTTGATCAATGTCTGATAGTCGAGCCAGGGCGAAGCGCGGACATGGATTTCTACTATCGTATTTTTAACGCGGATGGTCAGGAAGTCGGCCAGTGCGGAAACGGCGCACGCTGTCTTGCCCGCTTTGTTTCCCATTATGGATTGACGCAGAAAAAACGCATCCGGGTTGCCACCCCCACCACGGAAATGATCCTGCAGATCAATGACGACGACAGCGTCACCGTGGATTTTGGTCTGCCGAGGCTGGTGCCTGCACAAATCCCCCTGAAGATGGACTGCCAGGCCGAGTACTACCCGCTGCCGCTGGCGGACGGCTCGATACACATGGTGCACGCCCTTAGCGTGGGAAACCCACATGCCATCACCGTCGTATCAGACCTGACCCATGCCGCCGTGGCAAGTCTGGGCAGAGAAATCAGCGAACACCCCCTGTTTCCTGAGCAGAGTAACGCGGGTTTTATGCTGATTCGCGATCCGGCGCATATCGAATTACGTGTTTACGAGCGCGGCTGTGGTGAAACACGTGCCTGTGGCAGTGGTGCGGTAGCCGCTGCGGTGGCCGGTCGTCTCTTTCATCAGCTGGCCCCCCAGGTACAGGTATCTCTGCCCGGGGGTAAGCTGCTGATTTCCTGGGAAAACGAAAGCAGCCCGATTTTTCTTACCGGCCCGGCCTGCTTTGTGTACGAAGGCTCGGTCATGGCATAACTTGAAATAGGCTGCCCGGACGTTATATCCTGTTCCCACCGGCCACTTGCCATAAGTGGCCGCGGTCAGGGAGGTCAGAGTTATGAGCAATGTGTTCATTGATGCGATGCGAATGGAAATCAGCCAGCTCCCGCCGGATCCGGGTGCCTGGTCGGATGTTCTGGCGCGAATACAGAGCTGGATTGGCACCTGCCCCGAACCCGAGGCGCTGTTTCATCTGTTGCAGTCCATGCCGCCGGACGCGCTGCTGTTATTGTATAAACGCCTGTTTGAAACCATGGAAGGCAACACCCCTCTGCTGGACGCACTGGTGTCATTCGTATTAAACAGCCCCGGACGACACAGTGACGACGAAGCCCAGACTCAAACCACCCAGGAACTGGCCAGCAGTATTCTGTTATCTGCCGCCGCCTGTCAGGATCAGCATGTGCGGGAGCTGTCGCTGTGCCTGGGCACCGAAGAACTGGTCCAGACTGTTTTTCGCCTGCGCGCTCTGGCCGCTACCTGTCATCCCACCGAAAACGCACGCGAACAGACACGCTTCAACATCTGGTCCCGCCACTACGACAGCCTGGTTATGGCCCTGACGGTCCGAGCCACCAGCGCCGCTCACGAATACCAGCGTCTGGTCGCTGGTAACAGCGAGCTGGCCAATCTGTTGATGAGCAAACGCATCAAAGCCTCCACCTCCACACAGAGCAAAGCCCTGCTGACGGAAGAGCTCCTGTCGAGCATCCAGCAGTTTAACTGGCATGACCGCTCATTCAGCGAGTTAATCCATGAGCATTTTCTTCAGCAGGGCCTGAGTATGGCCATTGATGCGTTTTGTCCTTTGTTCGCCCGCTACGCCAGCTGGCTTAATGATCATAATCCCGATGAGCTGCTTCATCTGCTGGAGCGTTTTTACGATAATAACCTGCACCTGGACAGGCTGCTGCGGCTCATAGCCGACTGTGATAACTCCGACAGAACGCTGACCATTAATTTCATCACCAAGAGCCGCGCTCTCAGCCCTGAGTTGATCGAGCGGCTCTTTGAGCGCCTCGACAGCCAGCAGCTAATCGCGCTCTGTGGTCATGTTCTGGCGCTGCGACAGATTCTACGCAGGGAGTCCGCTTCCCTGGAAACGGAATACTGTGGCGTTCTCAGCAGAAAAATTCAGGCCGCTCCACAACCTGAGGCCCTGATGGCCGCCTGGGCCGACAGCATTTCCCTGCTGCCGCGAGAAGCACAGGATGAGCAGATTCATACGGCTTTTCTCTGTTTTGACGGGCACAGGAATTTACAGACCGCCTGGATTCAGGCTTTGATGTCTGCCTGCGAAGACAATAGCCGACTGCTGACCTACTGTCAGATTTTACTGGATACGGCAGCACCAGCCAGTAAAACAAAACTGCTCAAAAGCCTGGATAAAACGCTGCTCTTACAGCTTTATGGCATGCAGGGCCATTATTCGGCAGCTTTTATCGATTTATTCAAAGACAGCTCCACCCGGGAAACACTGTGTTATCTGTTGTGCCACACAGCGTGCCATAACCCGGAGCAACACCGGCAACTCCTGCAACTGGTGGATGAAAACGACCTGCTCATCATTACCAGCCAGCTGGCCGATCGGGCAAAAGACGATCCGGCTTATGCCGGATCTCTCGAACAGACCCTGATTTATCTCAGCCAGCTTCTGTTGAAGCATGGATTTGAGCCCGAACACCCTGTGCACCGCTGGATTGAGCTGCCCAGCCAGCAAGGTATCGCAGACCGCATGCTCGGCACACCAGAATGTTTTGCCAACCTGAGCACGCGCTCAACCTTCATGGGAAAATGGGTGATGAACCCTCTGCAGGGCGTACTGACCAGCGGGCCGCAGCTCGATTTCATGCTGAGAATTACCTGTGTCATCGATCGCGCGACTGTCGATGAACACAGCATTCAAAACACGGCACGCCGTTTACTCAGCCATTATCGTCAGCGTCCCAGGGAGCTGCAGACGCTGTTTGTAAACCTCTACGATGCACGGCCTTTTTTCAGGGATTCAGGAAAGGATTACTACCGGAATTTGTTGCAGAATTGCTGGAATCTGTTGAATCCACCGGGCGCCGCTTATGAAGAGGATGCATGCCGAAAGCTGCTGACGTCACAACTGAACAAAGCACATCGCTTTGATTACCTGCTGACCCACTTGCTGGGGAACGTGCGTGAAAGCGGCGATACCACGCAAAGCGCGCACTACCTGACGCAAATCGAACCCGAAGCCATTGCCGCTATCGACGATCCCATACTGGCCAATATTCTCCTCGACTCAGAGCAGGACAATACGCAGAGCAACTGGAGTAAAGCCGCCGTCTATCTGCACACATGCGCCGGCGACCGCTCGTTGTCTTTCCTGCACGAACTGCTCGAGCAGACGCGGAAACGCCAGAATCCCCCCTCGCTTTGTGACAGGACAAGGCAGCTCATTCTCGATCAGGATCGCACGCACAACCTGATACCGGCGATGAGCTGTCCGGATCTGATCTGGCTGGTTGAGCATTGCCCGCCTGATCACCTGACAACGCTGTTTCCCTTGTGGCTGGATCGCCTGCTCGAGCAGAATCGCCTCGACGACAGCAGTATACTGCGTCTGTTAACATCATTGCCGAGTGACGCAGTCCTGCTTAACCGTCTGTATCAGCGCGAGACGCTCAGACCGCGCCGACACGGGCTGTTTATGACACTGATGCAGCAAGACCCGCTCCCCGAAGGCGGCGAACATCATCTGATTGCTCTGATAAACCAGGTAAGCCATGAAACAGACGATGCAAAACGTCAGTTCCTGACCCAGGCACAGCGCATTATTCAGACCCAGACCATGATCATGGCCCCCTCTCTGAATATGTTGCTGCTGAGTCTGGGCAATCAGGCTGCCAGCGATGCGGACAATCAGGCGCTGGTCATCAGCCATCTGCAGTTTATCGAAGATATCGCTGACGACCGACATCTGGATGCCAGCCAGCGCGCCGCAGTGCATCATCTGCTGGAGCAACTGGTATTAAATACCTTTTTGTCCTTATCGCAACATGATGCTGCCTGGGCACCGTGTTTACTCAACAACGCCACCTTCGCACGCTCGGTTTTATTCTGGCTGGCTGAGCTGCCGGAAGACAGACTGGCGTCTCACCCGTTTACTACCATTCTGCTGGACAACATTCAGACTCCTGTTCACCCGCATCTGCTTAACAGCCGGGCCTGTCAGCGCTTTATCTACGGTCTGCTCAGCGCTCCTCCAGCCAGCATGGACGAGGTACAGTTCCAGCTGATGTTTGCGCGACTGAATCCGGACTCGCAGCATCAGCTGGCGCTGAGCATCCTGCAACGCCCCAGTTTTGGCGATGTGCAGTGGTTTTCATTGATAACGCTGTCGCGGGCGCTGTCGGTTGACAGCCTGTATCAGTTGTTTGAAACGAGCAAAACACAGTTCATATTTATTGATCTGCTGTTTCGCCATCCACAAGGGATTGAACAGCTGACGGGCGAACAAAAAGACACCGTGCTCCATCGGCTGACCTCAGCCAGTCAGGTGCTGCGCATTCTCGACAGCCAAAGCCCGACGCCGATCAAAACGGCATTTGTTCATGCCCTTTTCCAGTTTCTGGAACACAGCGGGCAATCGCTGGTGGCCTGGATGAATCGCGTGAACGTCGATTCGCAGACCCTGGCTGCACTGGCCAATTACACCATAAGCCCACGGGATCAAAGAGCGTTTCAGGAAGCGATCGACAGTCAATCCTGGTGCCAGCAGGGCTTACAGGATTATCTGCAAATGCCGAGCCTTGATATGCCCATTCAGGACAGGGGCTTTCTCTGCAACCGTCTTTATCACACCTGGCTGCATCCGGAACAGGGCCGGCACTGTCATCCTGATCTCTTTGTCACGCTTGATCCAGACAGTGCTCAACAGGCTGTCCTCGCGCATTTTACACACCTGCAGGCTATCGACCAGCTGTCGGCGTTTTATGAGCCGCTTAATGGCTGTGAACACAGTGCCGAGGAGCATCTGCTGGCTGCTCGCTGGATACAGCATCTGCCCCTGCTGGCCGATGCGCTGTTTGCCATTCTCCTCGAATACCGCAATGGCGAGGACGAGGCGCTGCGACAGGCGATAGAGCAAACGAACCTGTACAGGGAGCTGCTCTCTCCCATGCTCCTGGGGCACGGCCAGACGGTGAAACGTATCGCGCCCGTGCTGCTGGATCAGGGGATGGCTCTGCTTGACGACTATCTGTCCTCTCTGCCCGATGCGCGCTCAGCTCACCACCAACGCATCGAGAAGGCGCGAACCCGGTTTTTGCAAGCCTGTAAGACACAGGAAAGCGTGGCCTCGCAGCCATTAAGACATTTGTTTGCTGTGGATCCTCAAACCAGTCAACCCGACAAACCTCGGCTTGATGACAGCCATATTCCTGTGCTGGCGAATGCTCTGGCACATCACAGGGAGAGGCTGCAGGCCGAGCAGCTTAATCCAGGCCAACGCCTGCAGGATCTTTTGTCTCTGATGGCCAGCCACCCCCGGACGACCGGTAATGAATCATGGCATGACTGGATAGTGCAGCACGTACTGCCTTCACCCCTGAGTGCGGACTGGCACGGCCGGGAGCTTTATCAGGTTATTTCGCTGCTGCCCTTACAAAGGCTCACGCAAAAACTGGAGCTGCTGGCGCTGCTTTTGCAGAAAAGCGCTCAGAAAAATGCGCAGAAGATAATACCCTTAAAACTGTTACAATCTCTGAGCGATACCCCCTTACCCGCCCTGATTGACCGCCTGATGCACCTTGATCAGGAAACGCTGACCCAATGCCTTGAAATCAGTCGCTTATTGCAATTGCCCTGTCTGCAGGCACTCCTGTCACTGGCTCAGCAGGCCAGCCAGTCGTGCATATCGGTTGATGTTGTTTTGAGGGCCTGCCTGGATCCCGCCCATGGCCGTAATCTGGAAATGGACTGGTTACGTAATGAGCTGGTGATGCTCGAACCGCGTCAGATCACCGGGCTCAACCGCTGCAAAGAAGCCATGACAGAAAGTCTGCTCTATCGCAATGACGACAACGATGGCGAGCGCCTGGTGCGCATGCTGCGCCACAAGAGCCTTTGCGATCTTCCCACCTGCCTGAACAGTTATCAGACCGTCTTTCTGCAAAACAAGCCGGCGTTGATCGGACAATACCTGAAAACGCTGTCGCAATTACTGACCATCCCTGAACTGGGCTCTTCCCTGCCAAAGCAGTTAAACCCGGATTTGCTCACCGGCATCATGACCTGCGCGCTGCAGAATCCCGAGGAACATGAGGGCCTGTTGCGGCATTTTTTATTAATGGATCGAAACAAATATTACCGGAACATGCTTGAGAATCATATACAGCAGCGCCTGAGTACACTTCCAACAGCACCGCGGACACTGGCACTGCTCACGCGAAAGGATTTAAGCGCGCTCGCCGAACAGGACATTGGACCTCTGCTGGTTTTGCAGCGTTTACTGAATTTTTTTAACCCAATTGACGAGCTTAAAGAGTGGCGCAACCATGCCAGAGACATACCTGAGAAAAGCCGCGCCTTCCTCTGCGCAGATGCCAGCGTATTCCATATACTGAATCAACTGAAGAGAAGCCGGGATGATGAGGGGTCAGACCCCGCCTTGAAGGACTATATTGAGCGCATGCTGGGCAGCATTTTGCAGTACTTTCGGGACAAATCACATATTCTTACCTATTACGATGCCGGTCAGGCCTTGAATGCTCAACAGCCGGCCGCCTGGTATCATTATGTGTGTCTGGTGGCGTTTATCTCTAATAACTACGAGGCGCTGCTCAATACCTTTCTGTCTCGACTGAGCGGGCTGCCTGCCAGTGAGTTGAAAAATCAAATCTGGCTGGAGAGATGGTTACGCGTGATACTCGAAGAACAATTGCTTGATACGCTGTGTCAGAAACTGGAGAAACAGGCTCTGACTCAGGACGATCAGGCCGACTGGCTGTTCACAACCAGCCTGCGCCTTCAGCCTGACAATACTGGTCTGATTCGCGAGATAAGTCTGGCCTGCACCTGGACCTGGCTGATGCAGCGTATTCAGAGTAACGAGGATCATCGACTGGCCTGGCTGCAGGCGGCCCTGCAATGCGAGACGCACTGCCGCTCCATTTTGTGGGACGAAGCCTCCAGATCAGAGTTTTTAGCCTTGCTAAACCACTGCCACCTGCCACCCAATGATCTGATTCGTCTGCATGAACAAAACATCCATCCAGCCTTGAAAACCCTGCTGCTGACGCATGTTCTCAGCAGAGAGGATTATCTCGTCAGCCTCAACAGTGAAAACGTATCTCTGCTGCAGCAACTGGACAACGCAGCAAAACCGCGCCTGAGATCGCTGGTTCAACGTATTGACATGGCTCAGCTGCCCCCTGCGGCCCTGTCCTGCTGCCTCCCCGAAGCGGCCGCGTCGCTGCTTTGCTCTGTGAAGCAGTTTACCCTGCTCAACGAAGAGCGCATGCTGCCCTTGCTAAGCAGGCTGGAGGCGCAGCACGACGATTTTGTCTGTTGGTGGATACGTCAGTTTTCTGCCATGCCAGGCAGCGATACCCCTTTAGAGGTACTGGTTAAACACCACCCCGATTTGATTTTGACGACCCTGATTGCAGAATTACCGGCTCGAAACAAACGCCTGATTCATTTGTTGATTGCCAACAGCCAGTACCTTTCATTTGCGGCGCTTGACGATTTGGCAAGGCACTGCGATGAGGAGGATCTGCAATACGCCATCATTCGCTTCTGGCATGGTCATCAACAGGACGAGGCCCTGATAACCCTTCTGCATACCATGATAAAATCCGTACTGGAACGAACTGACGATTTAACGCTGGATACAACCCGGCTGCTGATAAGGCTTGAAGACATTCCTGCATTCAGCACAGCTCAGGATCTCATTGGCAAGGCAACGGGCGATTATCTTAAACACCATGCGATGAACGGTAACTGCTCGATATTTTACGAGAATGCTCAAATCAACCCGCACAGAGTCACACGGCGCGTTTCGCTGAAACAGGAAAGCACTGGCAGCAACCCTCTGATGTCTGGGCTGCTTCAGAAAGCGGGGGCAATGCTGAGTTATTTATTACCCAAAATTCCATTAGTGAACCTGATGCCCCGGCAGGACACGGATGAGGATCTCCTCGAGCCTGCCGCGACCAGAACACAGCCGTCCTACATGCAGAGCATCAGCTCATTCAACTATTTCCTTATCCATTTCGAGGGGAAAAGTCAGGCATTGAGCGATTGCCTGCACGATTATTTTCAGAGTTTCGGCAGCCTTCATGATGAACGTCAGCTGCCAGAGGATCTGGTGCTCAGCGCCTGGCTGCTGAATCAGGGCGATCTGGCTGAAGAGAAACGTGAGCTTATGTTCAACGAATTACTCAGACAGCCCAATGTACTGAAAGGTCAGGTCGCAGCCGAGGCCCTGCAGTACGACGCGCGCAGGCTGCTCAGGCATTTTGGCCAGACTAAACAATATGCTCAGCTCCAGACCATTGCCTTAAGCGCCCTGAATCAAGATGAAAGCCACGACAGCAAACATACGGCAATCCTGTCTGATGCAGCGAAAAACCGTGCCTGGCGCGCCATTCATGAAGCGCGTTTTGAACAGGAATTACAAAACATAAGCGGTTTGTTCGTGCGCCTGCGTATCTGGTTTCGACGTTGTCGTTTTTATGGCTGGAGTGGTTTTTTCCGCCCTGATCCACCTCAGTTTGTTGCGCCTTTTAACAGTGAACCTGCCGCGCAGCCACAACCAGGCTCCAGCATACCCTTGCAGGTTTTACGTCGACCGACGGCAGTTAACACACCGGATATCAGCAACGCACCTGCGGTGTCCGCGCCCTTATCCATCTGGACAGACTGGCATCAGGTCCTGCGCGTTTTCGACAGTCAGGAACATGGTAGAGACGAAGAATACCGGTTACGCCCACGTCTGGACGATCTGTTCAATCGATTGCTTCAGCATGCCAGCTCACTGGGTCAGGAGCATGAGTTCTCTGTCTGGCTACGAACTCACAGCGATGAATTCATCAACAATCGTCGACGATTGCTGGATCTATACAGACAGGATGGGCGGGATGAAGCGTTTCATGCGCTGCTGACACTTGCCTGCAGGGGCAGGGGCGATTTTGACGATTTCGCCACCGCCTTAAATGAATCCACCGAGATTACCCTCATGCCAGAAGACTTACCAAAACCCCAGGCAAAGGGTTTGACGGCACGTCTGGCGACAGAGCTTAATAACAACGTCAAACAGACAATTAATACTCTTGGAACAATCAGCCATGAGAAGGCCCGGATGTTTTGGACTGTAAGGCCCACAACTCAGTTTTCGCTGACGGCTCAGCCTGCTTCTTCAAGCAACTGGTTTGGGTTTGGGTGATGTGCTACGGATATCTATTCTGGCCCGGCAAAGCGGGTTGCTCAACGAGCGCCTCTCCGAGACGCTCGTTTACAGCAATTTTCCATTACCATTCAAGGTTGTTGGGCATCTGTAGCTGCGGTCGAGCTCAATGACGTCGGATGACATCCCCGCACCTCCAAGGCATCGTGCAACTGATTATGATCAGTCTTTTTCGCCTGACTACAGACCTGGACTTACTCTTGTTGCCATTCCATTCACTATCCATGATGACGACCTGACCACATTTCCATGTAGTGGCCAGGCGTCTGATTTTCCTTATGATCAGCCGGTCTTTGTTGGATGACTGCTGATAAGCGGCATTAAATAACATTTTCCGCCCATCGTCAACCATAAAATAATTATTTTTATCATAAAATATTTTATTGCATGTTTTAATGTATTCTGATACTTTTTGCGCCATATAATAAACACTGGTCGATAACATAAGATGATTACCAAAGGGAAAAAACCACTGTTCCTCGGCAAAAACCTGAATTACCTGCTAACTCAGAATGCCCTGGACATCAAACATCTGTCGGCTGAAACCGGCATTCCAACGGCAACCCTGGCAAGACTCAAACGCGACGGCACTAATCCAACGCTGTCATCCATAGAACCCCTGCTGGATTTTTTCCGGGTTGATATCAACGCCTTCCTGTACGAAGACATGTCGGATCCAGACTGGCATATCCGTAAAAAGATGGGCGACATGATCTCCATTCCGGTCTTCAGCCTGGACGAAGTGGGCAAAGGCCGCGGGCAGGCCACCGTTTCAATGTTTATTGCCGCAGCCGGCATCAGTGGGCTCAACGTATTTGGTGTATCCATCAACAGTGACAGGCTGGCTCCGGCCTTTCAGAATAACTCCATCGTCATTATCGATCCGGATCTGAAACCCATGGAATCCGATTACGTATTATGCATTCTGGGTAACAGGCCAGACGCCAGCCCCGTCTTTCGACAGCTGTTTATGGATGGAGACGACTATTACTTTAAACCTGTCAATCCGGGCTTTGGTGAAATGAAACAGTATGAACATTTTCAGCTGCTTGGTGTTATTATCAAGTCCATTGAATCCTGGCGGTAAATTATGAACAATCAAACAACACAGAACGCCCCTGCACATCAGTATCGTTATCTCCATTTTCTCATGATGCTGTTTATTACTCTGTTTTTAATCTGCGATACGACAGCCTTTCGCATGACCCGGCTGTTTGGTACCACCGTTCCGGTGAGCGGGTTAATCGTTCCGCTGGCATTCGCACTGGGCGATCTGATAGCGGATGTATACGGCTATACGGTTTCACGCAAACTTATCTGGAATGCCATGGCCTGCCAGTTTATTTTTGCCATCGGCATGACGCTGGCCGTCAACTCTCCCAGCCCGGAAGGCGATTTGAGTAACCTGCACTACAGTGAAGCATTTCAGCATATTATCCGTACCAGCCTGACAGGCACTCTGGGTATCACCTGTGGCATGTTTGCCAATGTCTTTATTATGTCGAAATTAAAAATATGGATGAATGGCCGCCACTTCTGGATGCGAACCATTATCTCAAGCTCCATGAGTGAATTCATACTGTGCCTGGTTACCAGCGTCAGCCTTTATGCCGGCTTGAAAAATCCATGGGAAATATGGGCCATTGTGCTCAGTATCTGGTATTACAAACTGATATTTGCTGTTTTGGCTGCGCCGCTGGTTTCTATTCTGGCGCATGCGCTCAAAAAACACGAGCACTGCGATGTTTTTGACTATGGGATCAATTACAATCCGTTTCATTATCACGAGCAATCAACACGTTAATTTTAATAAGATCACGTTGTATCAGGAGTATGTTGTATGAGGGAAAACAAGGTTATCGCCTTTATGGGTAGTCTGGTTCGTAAACTGGAACCAGAATTTACACTGCGTCTGGTCGACGTCATTTATAGCAAGGCACATGGTCATGAGCTTTGTGTTATGCAGGTGGTTGGCAAAAATGCGTTCCCCACCTGCACGGCAGAGGAACTGCTGGCCGATCCCAAAGCCATGCTGGGCCTGAGTCCACAGGATGCGGTAACCATTACCCGCCTCGATTGCGCAATCAAGGAACGCAAGAACAGACTCCGGGTACTGGATGTCGATCGAAACGGTACCATACTGTTACGCGATGAATCAGGAAACGAATGCCGATACTCGGAAAAACTACTGTCATCGGAGCGGGAGCTGCTCAAGTCACTTGATGGTGAAGACGCGCATGACCTGGGTTACCGGGTTGGCTTTCGTGAAGGTTTTCAGATCAACAGGCATAAAATGAAGGCTTCGGACGCATTGAAATCCGGCATAACGGAGTAACACCGTAATCGGGGACGCCGTTCCCACCCATGCCCCCCCGGATTACGGCTGCGCCTAATCCGGGCTACGATCTGTTCACATTTCAACAGGTGTGTCCTGCTCACAAGGTAAGGGCTTCTCGCATTTCTGCCTTTTTTTCTTTTGCTACGGAAGATAAAGGAAGGGTAGCGACGCCCAATGCCGAATACAACGCCTCTTTTTCCGTACCAGACAACGCTGCCCTATGCCGGCTTAGCGTTGATGTATCACCTCGTTGAACCGGCCCCGTCAGTGACTGCTCTGGAGACAGGGTCGTCGCCAGATTAGACACAGTCCCCTGCATAAGACTGGTGATGATCCGCATGGCCAAAGCATGCTCTACACCGGATTCCTGCAGACAGGACAGGGCCTGTTCAGATAAAGTCACCAGATAGTTGGACGCAAATACGCCCGCGGCGTGATATAGAGATTTTTTCTCTTTCGAAATCTCATAGACTATGGCCCCAATGGCTTCAAAGAGTGGACGAAGAACCTCTTTTGCTTCATAGTCGCCTTCCAGAGCACAATAGGTGTCGGTAAAGTTCAACACGCTCAGGTCGGGCCGGGCAAAGCTTTTCATGGGATGGATACTGGCAACAGAACACCCCTCTTCTCTTGCAATCATCAATTCATCAGAGCCCAAAGAACCACTGCAATGCCACACGATACTGCCAGGTTTTAGACGGGAATGGCTGGCAAGCCCTGTACAAATATCAGCAATACAGCCATCGGGTGTGCTAATCAAGGTCAGATCAGCGGGTGGCAAAGCATCCATGCCAACACAAACCTGTCCCGCACCAATAAAATCAACCGCCAGCTGCGCACTCTGCCTTGATTGATTACAGACAGCACCCACCGTAACAAGACCCCGCCTGAACAACAGATAAGCAATGCTTTGCCCCAGGTGACCTGCACCAATAATATTAAGTCGCAATGTCATACAACCATGTTCCTTAATCAATAATAAAACGAACAGCGTAGGTTGGGCCTTGGCCCAACATTAAAACCACCTCAAACAGACATGGAAGCACCATCCTTGCCCTCTTTTTCATAAGGCAGCTGATTTTCGTCCAGAGAGGTATCTTTGGTGTAAATGGTATTCAAATTGCGATTATCAACCCATTCGCCATCCTGAGATAGTCGCTGAGCTTTCATTTCGTAAATATGAAGACTGACACCACAGCCTTCCCCCAACCCCTTGCGACGCTTAAGCTGATGCAAAAACGCATCGCCGAGATCATCCCGATTACTATGAAACCGATAGCGATCAACCCGCCTTATCAGCCGTGCCTTATTATCACCAACCGCTTCGTAGTATTTTTCAGACACCGGGCCATCCAGCACCGTAACGGTACCCCGATACTTGTGATCATGGATCGGCGTTTTTTGCCCGCAGGCCAGCGCAAAAACCCAAATCGAAAATGGATTCTCTGGATCCGCATGGTCATAGACCAGGTACCGGCCAATCCCCCGGCACTCCTGAGTAGAAGGATCGGCCGGCGGATAGGCGGACGCATCCAGAACGAGGGCTCCGTCCAGCAAAAGCCTGGGCAGCAAAGCGGAAACCGTATCGTATGTTACCCTATCCAGCCCCTGCATGGCGGTTTTAATTGCATTAAGATTAGCTTCCCGCCTCTGCTCCAAATCCGGCATAATTTGCCTCCATTTACTGTATTGAACGTGCCATTATCAGAATAACAATCACATTAAAGTCTAAGCCCTGCACACCTGGATAACAAGTTTAATCAATCCGGCCAGGGAATCCGCTTCTATACTACTCGGTTTCAGCCATTGTAGCCCGGATTAGCGCCAGCGTAATCCGGGGAACAGGCCACAATCGTAGAATCGTGCCCACTTCATAATTCATTAAGCAATCACATGCTATAATTAGAAACATTTTGATAAAACCGAGGCCATCGCCCTCTTCATTTGGAAGGTTAACTGCATGCTAAGACGATCGGATAAAACGAAAAACCCACACAGGAAAGTAACTTTTTTTGATGAGCAGCCCGCTCAGAGTTACCCTGTGGTCATCTATCAGCCCACCCAGATTCAGGCATCTGCCACACGGAGCCAGCCTGAACCCGGTCGCAGCGATGACCCGCTTTCGGAGTACACAGCAGACTGGCTGCTGGATGAGCCCGAAGCTGGCGGCTGCTCGATATCATAAATCTTTAAGTTTCCAGCGCTTGTGCAACCACATCCACTGCTCAGGATGAGCAAGGATAATTTTTTCCAGCGCCTGATTGTATGCGAGGGTGTTTCGGTAGATCGCGTCCTGAGTTGTGTCTGCTTCCTGCCAGAGAATCGGTTCATGAAACTCAAGGACATGACGACCATCCGGAAGCCGATAACCCGAGGCCGGGACAACGGGAACCTGAGTATGACGGGCAAAGCTGGCCAGGCTGCGATAAGTTCCAGCTTTTCTGCCAAAAAACTCCACCGCAATGCCATCACGATTCGCCAGGGACGCATGTTGATCCAGCACAAAAACCACTGCATGATTTTGATCAAGCGCATCGCATACCTGTTGCAATGAGTTTTTTTTAGGAATCACATTCAGGCCGGCCTGATAATATCGGTTAAAGAGGATGCGCTCTATGGTTTTGCTGCCAAGGGTGCGGCGGATAAAATGGAATTGCCCTTTGAACTGCCGGAAATTCAGAATACCGCCAATGGGTGCAAACTCCCAATTGCCAACATGTCCGGTCAAAACCAACACGCCTTTGTTCTCAGCGACCACATCCAGCATTCGCTGATGCCCTCGAACCTCTACCCGCCTGCACAAGGCTTTTTCGCTCAAAAAGCGCAGCTGAAACGCTTCCTTAATTGAGGTGGCCAAATGGGAATAAAAGGATTTGGCCAGGTGTGTTTTTTGACGCAGACTCAGTCTGTCACCAAACACCTGATTGATATTACTCATAATCACCTTGCGGCGCCATGGCATAAAACGATGTATAAAACGACCGGCCATGGAAACCGGCAACGCCTCAATCTGGTCAGTCAGCTCAGTCACAGGATTTGATCACAAGGCAGGCATTCATACTGGCAAATCCGCGGTTAATGACCATGGCATACTGGCCTTTTTCTGTCATGGGGCGATGCTCGCGAGACAGATTCAGATCCTGGCAGGCCGATGCCTGCTGATCCAGCGCGGCGATACCCGGCACCGTCTTCTCACGCAGCGCGCAGGTTGTCAGCACCGTATCCAAGACGCCGGAAGCACATAAGGTATGGCCCATCGACCACTTAAACGCTGTCACAGGAACCGAATTCGCAGAAAACACGCTGCTAATAGCCCGGGCTTCGCTGTCATCTGATTTTTTATTGCCATTGCCGTGTGCCGTAATCATGGCAATATCAGCCGGCTGTAATTGCGCCTCATCCAGGGTTCGCTGAATCAGACGGGCCAGTGGACCACCTTCCGCATCCAGTGAAAACAGACCCGATGCTTCGCTGGCTGACAGGCCACCCACTACTTCAGCGTAACAGACCGCATCGCGGGCGCGGGCGCTGGCTTCACTTTCCAGCACCAGAGCTGCCGCACCTTCGGCCAGCAGGGTCCCGTCATGCTCCTTGTCAAAGGGCTTCAGATGACGCGGGCTGATAACACCCAGTCGATCGTAGTAAAACAGCGCCTGTGGCTCGACGCCCACGTCATAGGCAACCACAACCGCACGCTCGGCCTGCCCGCTTTTTATGGCGTGCCAGGCTTCCAGAATGGCCTGAGCACCACCAACCGCATGATTGGCCACGTTATGGTTAGGCCCCTTGAAGCCATAAGTCATACCCGTATAAGCCAGTACGTTATTAGGCAAAATACGCAGCAGCCACATGGGGTGTACCTCGTCAAACAACTGACCGGCAAACTGAGTCATGTCCCCATCAGTTTTGGCAACAAGGGGAAGAAAATCGTATTGCTGATAATATTTATTGCCGGGAGAGCCCACGTAAATGGCGGTATTTTCATTAAAATCCTTATGGCAGGACAGGCCATCACGCCATGCAATCATGCCGCTGTGCTCTACAGCCTGGACCGATGCGTTTATTCCCATCACATCCTGACGTGAAATGACTTTTAACAGTTTGCGATCTGGCAGCATTCTGGCCGGCTGGAAATCTTTAAGCTCCCCCCCGAGCCGCGCAGGCCAGGCGGACAGATCCCATTGACGGATTTCTTCGATACCGCTTTCGCCGTTGAGCAAAGCCTGCCAGGTGTCATCAGCGGTTTTTCCGCAGGATGTCAGTGCACTCAGGCCGGTAATAAAAACGCGATGATTAGCACTCATTTGTGTGACTCTCCAAACTCAGGGTGCTTGAACAACAGGCAACTGTTGGAACCACCAAAACCAAACGAATTCGATAACACCAGACCCAGCGACTTTTCTCGTGGCCCATCGACCACATAATCCAGATCGCAATCCGGATCCGCTGTCGTTAAGTTAGCGGTCGGAGGAATCCGCGCATGTTCAATCGATAACACCGACAACACGGCCTCCAGAGCACCAGCCGCAGCAATCAAATGACCGGTCTGGCTTTTCGTCGAACTGGCAGGCAGATGTCTGGCCTGCTCCCCAAACACCGCTTTGATGGCATTGGTTTCACTCAGGTCATTCATTTTGGTTGAGGTGCCGTGCGCGTTGATGTAGTCAACATCGCGTGCCTGCACGCCTGCGTCTTTCAGGGCTCGTTCGATGGCCTGCATGGCACCATCGCCGTTGGGATGCGAATCGGTAATACGGTAAGAGCTGAGTGAATTGCCTTCACCAGCCAGCTCGGCGTAAATTCGCGCGCCGCGGGCGTGCGCTTTTTCCCATTCTTCTAAAATCAAAAAAGCCGCCCCTTCACCAAGGACAAAACCGTTACGGGTTTTATCGAACGGCCGGCTGGCCGATTCCGGTGTATCGTTATAGGTAGACAAGGCGCCCAGCAGACAAAAACTGGATAAGCCAAGTGGGTTAATCATGGAGTCGAAACCACCCGCCAGCATATAATCGGCTTCGCCACGGCGAATCACCTGCAAGGCCAGACCGAGGGCCTGCCCACCCGAAGCACAGGCGGTGTGTACTGACGTAGCATAGCCCTGGATGCCAAACTGCTGGATGAGCAGAGAAAGGCCTGAGTTAGAGGTGGTTTTGCCAAAGTCGGTCAGCGAGCAGAATTCCGAAGCCTGGGTCTGCAGGCGATTCCAGTCTATCTCCCCCCCGGGTGCCGCGGCTTTCTGAAAACGGCGCAGATACTCAAATTCAGCAGTCATCATACCGCTGCCAGCCACCACCCCCCAGCGATCGGCGTTATGACGCTCAGGTAGAATACCGGCATCCTGAAAAGCCTGATGCGCAGCTTCAAGAGCGTATTCGGTAAACGACAGCGCAAAGCGCCCATGTCGTCCGTTGGCTTTTACGGTGGGGCGAAAATTCTTGACTTCAGCCGCAATCCGGGTGGGAAAAGCGTGAGCGTCAAACTGCTGGATATCAGCAATTCCGGATTGACCTGCCAGTAAATTGTTCCAGGTGGACTGCACATCATTACCAATGGGAGAGACAGCACCCAATCCAGTAATGGCAACTCGTCTTTTACTCATAATTATCTACCTTTCGCGGTCATCACAACGTCTAACACACAAACCCGTTTGCCTTCAACTTCGCTGCGATATCGTAAAATCAGTTCCTGCTCATCCTGTCTGTGCAGAGTAAGGTACGTGCGAATCACATCGCCGGGGTGAACAAACACGTTCATTTTCATTTTGCGCAGCTCGCTTACCTCGTAAGTACCGGCAAAAGAGGAGCGCGCCAGAAAAACCCGGGCCAGATTCATTTTGCATTCCAGCAGCACCGTCATGGGCAGGACGGGATTGTACGGAAAATGATCGGGAAACCAGGGGGCGCTGCGCGTGACCCGCTTTTCAGCAACCAGAGATACGCCTGGCTCGGATTCCAGAATGCGATCAAACTGCATCGGAACCAGAACTCTCGTTTCGTTCCACTTAGGAATACTCTGGTTTGCCACGAGCTGACAGGCCTGCTCCCAGTCACCGGGACGATTGATTTCTGCGAACTGGCGGCGAACCTCGTCATCTGAAATAAACTGCGACATGGGCAGCAGTGGCCCCAGGGCCCCGTCAACAGTAAACACCACGTCCTCGCCCACACGTGCTACGCTGTGGTATTGAACGGCGCTGTCGTCCAGATTATCGATGAACGATTCCAGCAAGAGCGTATCGCCGGCATACACCGGGCGATGCAGAGACGCACTGGCCACCACACCGGCTACCGGTCTCTGGCTGAAATCATTAACGGCCATCACATTCCAGGCTGCCAGCTGCCCCAGCGACTCACCAATAAGTGAGGGCGCAAAAACGAGGCGACCCTGTTCGTCTGGGTAGAGGAACGGATCGTCGAGGGTTACATGCTTCAGGCCCCGAACCCGTTCGCCGGGCTCGAGCTGAAGAATTCGGTCAACGAATAAAAAACGCATCAGCCAACAGTTTCAGCAGCGTTTTTTTCGTTTACAGCATTCACGATCAGTTTGCAGAAGGTTTCAACGGTAAACAGCATGGGGATTTCGTTCACTTTCAGATTCGCCTTGAAATGGCTTTCCGGCACTTCGCTGAGGTAGTTTTTCAGCGCCTGCATACCTTTGGGAGTCAATACGCCGCCTTTTTCAAACTCATCTTCTGCGAGGTCGCCACGTGCGTTTTTTTCCAGCTGTCCGCGTGGAATTTTGATGCTGAATTCTTTTTCCAGCTGGAAAACCAGGTCGAGAAAATCAATGGACTCGGCACCCAGATCGGCGATCAGACGGCTGTCCTGAGAGATTTCCTCTTCATCAATCACCAAAACATCCGCAATAATTTCCCTCACTTTAGGGTAAACATTCTCTACATTCATGTTCCATCCTCAAAACTAATTCAGATAATACGCCACAAAGTGCGGGATTATATCACAACTTTTCAAGACTGAGCTACGGCCAGGCTTTTTTATCAGGCCCGGCTCCTTAACCAACCCGACTGTATCCCGCATCCACAAACAGCGTGTGTGCGTTGATCATGTCTGCCTCCGGGCGACACAGAAGATAAACAGCATTGGCCACGTCGTCTGGTACCAATGGGCGATCAGCCAGTGCATGTGCCTGATATTCTTCCAGCAGATGCTCGCGATTAGGGAAGTGTTTGAGCGCGTCAGTATCAACCACGCCGGCTGAAACCGTATTGACGGTAACACCTCTGGGTGCCATTTCCAGGCTGAGTGAGCGCACCAGCGCTTCAAGAGCGGCTTTTGACGCGCCGATAAAGGCGTAATTGGGAATAGCGCGTTCAGCGCCCAGGCTGGACAGGGCAATCACGCGTCCACCACGTGGCATCATGTCACAGGCTTCGCTGACCAGATGATTCAAGGCCAGAGCATTGGTTTCAAGACACCAGCGCCAGTGCTTGGTGGACATCTTCAGAGCCGGCTTCAACACCCCGCTGGCCGCGTTGCTGATCAGAAAATCAAGGTGGTCAAAAGAATCGCGGAACTGAACAAACATATCTTTCACAGAGGCATGGTCGGCAACATTCGCCTGAAACGCGACCGCTCTGCGCCCCAGCTGCTCTATTTCCTTCACCAGAACCTGCGCCTCATCCGAACTGTTATAATACACAATGGCAATGTCACAGCCAGACTGGGCCAGTTTCAAAGCGGTTGCGCGACCAATGCCACGCGCGCCACCGGTAATTAATGCTACTTTGTCACGGAAAATCATGCTCATCGCCTGTCTTAAGTATAAAAATTGCACTAAATTACAGCGAATAGGCGAAACTGTCAATCAATTAAAATTGCGGTCAATTTCAATAACGACTTGTTTAGTCACGTTCAACTTTGTACTATTCGAGACATTCATGTCACTGTAGCATCCATTCCATATGAAATATCCCTGGTCAAAAAGCGTTTTTCCAATCGCTGCCATTTTTTCTTTCCGCATGCTGGGATTATTTATGCTCATCCCGGTTTTTACAGCCTTTGCCCGCCATCTTGACGGAGCAACGCCAACATTAATGGGCATAGCACTTGGCAGCTATGGCCTGAGTCAGGGTATTCTGCAAATGCCTTTCGGCCTGCTGTCAGATCGCTACGGGCGAAAAGCCATGATCACGCTTGGTCTGCTGCTCTTCGCTGCCGGCAGTCTGCTGGGTGCCGTCACTCATTCCATCTATGGGATGATTTTCGCACGCATCCTTCAGGGAACCGGAGCTGTCGGCAGCGTGTTGATTGCCCTGCTTGCCGATCTCACCACTGAAGCAGAACGTACCAAGGCAATGGCCGTGATTGGCGTAACCATTGGCGTATCGTTCAGTCTGGCCATGGTATTAAGCCCGGCCATTACACATCAGTTCGGCCTGCCCGGCATCTTTTTCTTTACCGCAGCTCTGGCTTTATGCGGCCTGTTGCTGTTACACGTGATCATACCAACACCCAGCGTGTCGCTGCGCTATGCCGACAGCGAAACCAAAACCGAATTATTAAAATCCGTCTTTTTTAATCCCCATCTACAACGCCTGAACATTGGAATTTTCCTGCAACACGCCATTCTTACGTCCACATTTTTTGTCGTTCCCCTGCTCCTGCTGCAGCAACAGGAGCAGGGACGACTGATGCAGCAGTGGCATTTTTACCTGCCTCTCATGATCGTGGCTTTTTTACTGATGGTTCCGGCTATTATTCTGGCCGAGAAAAAACAGAAAGTGAAACCGGTTTTTCTGACGGCGGTACTGACGACCTGCCTGGCACAGGGTCTGCTCGCCTTCTTTTATCCCAGCTGGTACGCTCTCTGCGCCCTGCTGCTGTTATATTTTGTTGCATTCAACATCCTGGAAGCCAATCTGCCATCCCTTATTTCCAAGCAGGCCAATCCGGGTAATAAAGGTACAGCCATGGGCGTGTATTCCAGCTTTCAGTTTCTGGGCATTTTTACAGGTGGCCTGCTCGCCGGACTGCTGTTTCAATACGCCGCAATTACAGGCTTATTTCTGGTAAATGCCCTGCTCGGCGCTCTGTGGTTTATGATTGCCCGTCGCATGAAGGTGACAAAGAAAGCATAAGCCTTCAAATATTCAGCATGAGCGGTGTATAATATCCGCTCTAACTATCGCACTCAGGAGAAAATAATGGCTCGTGGAATTAACAAGGTTATCCTGGTTGGTAACGTAGGCGTCGATCCCGATGTACGCTACCTGCCCAATGGTAACGCCGTAACCACCTTATCTATCGCAACCAGCGAAACCTGGAAAGACAAACAGACCGGCGACAAACAGGAACGCACCGAATGGCACCGCGTTGTCTGCTTTAACCGCCTCGGTGAAATTGCTGGCGAATACGTCCGCAAAGGCTCCAAGCTGTACGTGGAAGGCAGTCTGCGCACACGCAAATGGCAGGACCAGCAGGGCCAGGATCGCTACACAACAGAAATCGTAGCCAATGACATTCAAATGCTCGACAGCAAAGGCGGCAGCTCAGGCTCCTACGACGACAGCATGCAGATGCCTCCCCAGCAGCAGGCTCCCCGCAAGGCGCCCTCAGCACCTGCGGCCGCACAATCGGCTCAGGACGCCTTTGACGAACTGGATGATGATATCCCGTTTTAAAATGTCGCCGTTATAAATATTGTTAATGATGTTGTTATAACCCGCTGACAAGCGGGTTTTTTACTTTTATACGTATTAATTGCAAATGCCCATAGATCATTATAATGTACTTTTCTCTAAAGCACGACAGAGCGTGCTGGCATTGCTCTATGGGCAGCCTGAGCGCAGTTTTCATACGAATGAAATCATTAGATTAACTGGCTAATGTTGCCTCATCATAAAAAGAAGTCCACTTGATATCAGGTCTGTTGGCAAGAGTCTTAACTGCTCAATTGACAGCCCAGATAGATAACCATGGCTCTTTGCTCAAAGAACCGACACCATCAACTGCTGCAATTTTTCCTCTCTCGGGCAATCGATCTCAGGAACATCTATCCGCTTTGGGAGAATAAACCCGGAGTCTATGCTGATCCGGATCGAGCGCAACAAACGTATAGCCAAAATGCGTGTTTACCGGTTTTTGAGCCATCACCAGCCCACGTTTTGCCCAGTCTTCGTACATAGCCTGCACCTCCATCGCATCGGTGGCCGCAAAGCACAACTCCGCCCCACCGCCGGTAACATCGGCGCGCGGTTCAACCTCCTGTTTTGCCCACAGTGCGAGCTTAATCCCGGTATCCAGCCTGAACATGGCAAAATCAGCGAACAACTCATCCTCCTGTCTGCCGAGCAGATTCCGGTAGAATTCCGTGCTTACCGCCACATCGCAGACATAAAGAACAATAAAATCGGGGCAATGCATCATGTTTCTCCCATCGTGGCGAAATATTAAAACCTCTGCGTGACATCGGTTGGCCTGTCTGTCAGGCAACAGTTTTTGTACCCTTCTGACCCACAAGACAAATAAGCTTCGCCATCATACCTGAAAGCACCAGCCGGCTGTCAATCAGCCCTGAGATGGCCAGGGCAAGCGCGTCCGGGCGCATAAGGCTGTTTTGGATGTCATTTTTTACCTTTGAATGCTCACTACTCTGCAAGCAGCAAACCCTCGTATCGGACACGAAACCAGATAACAATCGCCATGGCGCTGATTATGGAAATTATAATCATAAAATGTTCTGCGCGCTCAATCGCCAGCAGGCTGGTAATAAAACTGGCCAGAGCCGACACAGCAAACTGGCAAAACAGAGAAACGGCCAAGGCCATGGCCATGTGTTTTGGAAAAGGACGTACTGCGGCCGCTGTGGCAGACGCTACGATAAAACCGGTACCAAAATAATACAGCATCATGGGTAGAATAAAGCCAGGGCCGATACTTAAATGCAACTCATGACTCAGACACATACCCGCGGCGGCGGCGGCAAAAAAATAAAGGCCCAGCTCCACCAGCCTGGTACTGCACAAAAAACGGGTCAACAGAGCACAGGTCAACGTACCCAGCACATGAGCAATTGCCATGGCGGTTTTAATACCCCCGTAGGCGGTCAGCCCCAAGTGAGCATTACTCATTAAGATGAACGATGAGCTGGTATTAAATGCCGACTCACCGGCCATCATTAATGCCGAGATCAGCAGATAACGCACATACAGCGCATTCGCGAAAACCCGACCTGCACTGGCAAGCATATTCAGGTTGTCACGGCCGATTTTCCCAGTTTCCACCAGAGGACGGCAAAGCAGCAACAAAAAAAATCCATAGGCTGCCATCACCCAGAATGCCATAACCCAGCCACCCTGCCTGTTAATACCACTACCCAGCAAGGGTAAAAAGCAAATCAGCGCCCCGGCCAGAGAAAACAAAAATCCAAACTGACGAATGGCCTGTTGTTCATCCTGAGTGTCATTAACCATCACCCGCCCTGTCAACAGCGTGGCACCCACTGCAATTCCCTGCAGCACACGGGCTGTCAGTAACAGGATTATATTGACGCTCACGGCAGCAATGACACTGCTGACGGTGAACAACATAATCCCAAAGATAAAAATCCGACGTCGTCCCAGACGATCGGCCAGGCCACCCCACAACAGCATACTGAATGCCTTACCCACCAGAAACAGACTGATCGTCAGTTGCGCCACCCGGGGAGAGCAGTGAAAATGGGCTGAGAGCGCGGGCAAGGCCGGAGAGATAAAATATATCCCTGCGTTTCCGAGAAACCAGGTGAGTATGATAAGAAGCCAGGAGCGTTTATTCATCCTTTACACCGACATCGCAGAGGATTTCGGCAAAGTCCGCGTCTGGATAAAATCACAGCACCAGCCCATCAACATCATCAACGTATAGGCCCCGGCCAATAACAGAAACATTTGGTGCATTGGCATCCACACACCCATCCACCCTCCTAAAACCAGACCGGATACGTTGCCGGTTTTGGCAAAGGAATTAGCGACGGCTATCGCATACCCCTGACGTGCGCAGCGATCACTGATTAAACAAATGAATGCCGGGAGCAAGGCCGCCAGCACCATGCCCCAAACCAGTCTCGTTACGAATAAGAGGGGCAACTGGGTGCTTGATGCCTGAATCAACATCAATAACAGACCCAATACAGAGTAACCTGCTAAATAATATCGGATGCGCAGCGGCTCCTGACGGCAACGGTCAAACTGTCGTCCGCACCAGCCGGAAGCAAGCAGCAGTCCCAGAGCCGGGCTGGAGTAGAGAACGCCCACCAGTAAAGGCTGACCGGGCGCTATCTGACTCATAGCCAGAGAATATACGGGCTCGGTAAAAAATTTTATTAACTGAGTCAGCGCAATCAGGCTGCCGAGCAGGTAAACCATCCGATCCAGGCTACCTTTGTATTTTCCCGTACCAGACTGAACCGTCTGAACAGCAGGCAGACAGCGCTGCATAATCAGCGCCGTAAGCAGACTGATACCGGCTGCCACTGCGTATAGTAGCTGAAATTGCGCCAACATCAGCAGCAAACCACCAGCCAGGCCAGCCAGACTGCTGGCCATGGCCTTTGCGGTCTGCAGTCGCGCCAGCTGGCGTCCTTTGTTGTCCCAGCTGTCCAGCGCCAGACAATAGGTCTGCATGGCGGCCAAAAAACCGGCAAATCCTCCCTGTATAACGCGCACCAGCAAAATCTCCATGGTTCCGTGAATCAACAGCATCAGAAACTGAGTCAGCACCAAAGCCCAGGTCGCCCGCATCAGCATGGCTTTATAGCCCAGTGAATCCGCAAGCTTTCCCCACAGGGGCGTCATGACGATGTTGGCTATCATAGGCAAAACAAAGGCCAGAGCACTGTACCAGGCAACGGAAGACGAAGGAATATCCCCCTGCCCGGCAATCAACAGGGGCAGGTAGGGATTACCCATTTCCAGAGCCAGCATCATGAAAAACTGACTGCACAAAATAAGATTTTGCAGCGATTTAGTCATGAAAGACACTCAAGGGATTTACACGGGCCATGCGCTCGTCCATTTTACCATGCGCACTTAATCGCATGGATAATAAACATTTCCGCTGCCAGGGCTGCGCTAATATCTGTTCCCGCAAACGGGCCCACGCCAATGGGTCGACCCGGGATTTCAGCCTTTGAAACGCATGGTCCAGACTCTGGTATACAATCAGCCATAGATCGCGCGCCGGCAATGGATAATACAGGCTCATGGCTGTTATCCAGTACTCAATATTACTGGCCAGATTGCCATGAACAAACGTATTGCCAAGATCCATAAGACGATCAGAGCCTATCGTGGAATCAGGGTGCAGCACGGGCCGATTTCGGTTCTGCCAGGCAGCATGCTGACTCAGACAGATACCTCCTAAATCACGTATAACCAAGGCATGTGGCAGATGATCTTCAAACACAACCAGGGTATTTTGCTGATGCGCTTCGAACGCCAGCCCATATTGCAGCATCAGCTCAAGCTGCGCGTTGATCACAATGTGACAGTATCGACTGAAATACCACACCGGATCATGCTGGCTGGCATTGATAATATCAAACAGCAAGGGTTTGCCTGATAAGGGTGGTGCCACAAACAAGGCCGCCAGTGGAACCAGGCTTTGCCTGGGGCCAAGGAATCGTAATGGATTTTCCCTTAGAATAACGGCCATCTGTTTTTGCCTGGCCAAGGGGCTGGACGAATCAGCCAAATGAGCGCCAGCTAAATCAGCAGCCAGAAAAAACCGGCCATCAAAGTGATTATTTTCCTTGAGCAGGCTCTGCACCCATTGACTCAGGCTTGGACCATTGTGAACGGATGCGGGAGACACCGTGCGCGTTGCCGATGTTGTGTGGATAGCCGTAGCCAGCTTAATGTGACAGGCAAGAGAGTCTTCCGGGATCATGGTTCGGAAGGACATACTGGGCCGCAGCGTCTGGTGATGAGGAGCCAGCACCGCATCCTTCTGTCCTATCAAGTCCGACAGGTTTTTTTGCAATTGATTACGCCACTGCCAGGGATGAATCGGCACAGGGATATACTCATCTGGATTCAAATGCTGAAACAGGAGCGTATTCTTCCATTTTGCATGGTGCTCGGGAAAATGCGAGCTCATGACCTCGCTGTAAGCGCCTGTGGCCTGCGCGCAGCTCTTTCGTAATGCACACCAGTGAACGCTTACCCGTGCCTGAAACTCGGGTGAATACTGTAGTACTTCACGTCGATTAAAACCCATTTTGGCACGAAAATTAGGGTGAGTAGGATGCCCTGCGGAGCCCCACTGTTCAAGAAACAGGAGTAATTCGGCCGTCGAATGATGATGCAATAACCAGTCCCAAAAACGAAAAGCACCACGCGCCTGGCCCGCTAAATCGGATTGCCAGCGCTCTCGCCATGCCAGAGCCATGGCCTCGTTCGCAATAGACTCATTCAGCTCGTCCTGCAAACGCTCCCAGCGGGAAAAAATATGCTTTGAAGCCAGTTTGAGCCGTTGCTGCAACTGATCGATATAGTCGTGCACATGATGACTGGCAATCGGTCTGTCTATTAAATTTTCATCGAGAGCAGCCTGCTGCAGACGTTGCAGACTAGAGCGATGAGCCTGGTTTATATAACGCTCCACGGATGCCTGAGATAATCCAAGCCCTATTTCAAACAGCATAAAACGCAGTTGATGACTCATCTCGTCAAAGCCGCTGTAGGCCAATGCCATCACACACCTCTGTTTCATTGTTAACACAAATCAAATATAAATGATAATCATTCTCATTTGCAAGGAAAATAATTTAAAGTTGACAAAGCAATGGTAAGGAGCGTTTGCAACGTCAAATAATAAAGCGCAACGCCATGTGCAGCACCAGAAAGTAAACGCCTCTTTTTGCCCTGAGCCAGATGTCCTGATCGAGGCAGACGCACGGCATTGGGGCTGCCAACATCCCTCATGTACCTGCTCGAGGAACTGATGACGCACTATATGTTTATGTTGTACACGCTCATGACGAACTGCTGGCAGGGCCAACCCCAGCAGGTTCATGAGTGCTTTGCTCAGCAAAACATGTTTCAATCATTTCATTTCTTGCTGCCAAGTCAATATATCCTGCAATAAAATGTCTGTCAGCTATCTGTTTCAAAATATCTTCCGGCTTTTCTTTGAGTGAGCCATAACCGATACGCTCTGATTCTGACAGCGAGGTCTCATTCAGAATGGTTCTTCGAAGTGTCTGAAAATACAGCTCTTTAATGATGTTTTTCACAATATGTCTGGCCTTACTGTTTTCTCCGTGACGACTAAAAATACCTGACAGATAGGAACCGCTGCCGTACCCTTTCGGCACCCTGATATGCCCGGTCTTTATCTGCGAATACAACTCATCCAGTTGAGCAAGGGCTATCAGAGGTCGGGGGTTAAGGTGGAAAAGAATTTGCCCGGAAACGTCATCTGGCCTGGAATTTATTACATCAGCCGTTAACTGGCATATATAGTTTTTTGCAATGGTTATTTTGTAACTATTGAAATGCTCCATATCAGCCATCGTTTCAACCAGCAGCTCATAAGATGAGTAGGCAGCAAAGCGAACCGGATTTTCAGTAATTTTTAAACCAAGCCCATTTTGCAAAAGAAGCAGATTCGCTAAAACAAATACAAATGTGCGTCCATTCGCGTCAGGAAAATAATGCGATTGCAGTAATTTTCTCACGAGGCCATTAATGGCCATAACGACGAAGGCCTTTCGCTGCTCAGGATTGTCTACAGCATTGGCCAATGCCAGATCATGATAATATCGGCTAATGTCATTAGCCACAAAACCCAGTATCTCAGCCCGGGTTGCGGTATTGGACAGCAGCTGAATTTTAACCATCTCGCGTAAGGGCGTTTTTTCACCTTCATATTTAGCCTTGCAGGCACCCGCCAGCCGCAATAGCCTGAGCATTTCATTTTTGAAGGCATCAATATTTTCGAAGTCGGATGGATGATAATACGAGAAACCACCAATGGCTCGGATAACCTCAATTTCCAATTGGGGAAAATTACGCGCGCCTTTATTCATTTCACATTCCTGCAGCACCCTGGCGAGCTCATCCATTCCCAACTCGGAAACGCTGGCGTGGTGCTCGAGTCCTGGCAAAGGCAATACCAGCTCGAAACTGTTAGCGCGTTCGCAATAGCCTTTTTGTAAAATAGTATCTTGCTGGTAATCACGTTCGCTTCCATTAACTTTATGATAAATCGCCTCTAATAATTCAGGCGTTATTTCAGCGCTATAATGTTCCGAGATAAACCGGAAACCCTCATCCATGCCCTGATAGAATGCGGGACGAAAGTTGCGAGGACCCAGCGTCGATTGCCATCCATCGGTCTGCAAACGCCATATTTCACTTTTTGGAAAGTCTTCGAGGGCAACTTCATAGGGGTTAACCATAATGTACCGTTTATTTTTTTACTGTTTATTCAATTATAGACCTTATCCCCGGCATTGATAATAAAACGATCAATCTGTGACTTTATTTGAAGAAAATATGAACTGTGATTTTTTTTTATGATGGAAAGGGCGCCCGGCAGGGAACACTCGCCAATATAGGCGATACACTGGTGTTTATCCTCGATGTCGAATTAAAAATAAAACTCATCCCCCTCCAAAACAGCAGTATCAGGCATATGGTATCTTGTCGCCTGAAATTGAGATTTTGACCTGCATAACTGCAGGTGGCTTCCATGTTCCGACACCAGGAGACAAAATTGATGGCGCACTAGAAAGCCGAATGATTTAACAGTACACGTAAATTTAAGCAATAATTGGAGCAGGCTGGGCCTTGGCATAACAATTAGCCTGGATTCCATGTTGGGCCAAGGCCCAACCTACCAAATATCAGGATAATTGTGATGAATATTGATTCAATATAGCCATCACTGGAAATGCATCTATTGTTTTAAATCCTTCGGTGCTCTAACCAGCACATGCGGGTTGATTAACATCAGCGGCCGTATGGCGCGCTAAAATTTTATCTAAAATATTATCTAAAATCTCGCTTTTGGCATAAGCTATGGCTATATATCCCCCTATCACATGCAGAGTCACCCCAGCCACCACCATGGCTGCGCGGATTGGACCGTAGACATCACCGGATATTTCGCAGGCATCGAGATATCCACCCCAACGTGACTGATCGGGGCATCCATGTCTGCGGCAATCAATGATGTATTCAGCTTGAGTCATTTCCATTCCCAGTAAGGTGGGAAGCCAATTAAAAATTGTATCCATTATTGACAGGCTCCTTGATAAAGTAGTCGTTTACAGATGCATAATAACACCCTCAGAGGGCATGTTATATCACGAACTGCTCGTCTGTCATGAATTATGAGCAGGCAGTCTAAATAATAGCAGCATGTTATTATGGATCGGCTTTATTTAATTCTCATAAAACGCGATGTTTGACTTTTTGAGAGTCAACAGTTCATAAAATTGCCGTTCCACCATCTTTGTCGCCATTTTAAAATCAATGTTTCCTTACGTATACCCGCTTTTCCGTAGGGATCTTCATACGCGAACTTCTCAGCTTCGGCGCGATCTTCCGTATCAATTAAACTGATACCACCAATGACGGTTATACCATCATCATCAAGTAAAGCCCCCGAAGCAAGAAGCTTTTCTCCTATACTTCGTAAATGCTCACGGTGAGCTTCACGTATTTGCTCTCTTTGTGAGTCCATGCCATCAAAGTCACGCGCATAAATAAGATAAGGCATATTGTTAAAATCCTTAACACGGTGTTTGTTACGACTATAACACAGGGTACTGGGGTAGTTGGCAATACCGTATTTTTTACGGTATTCCTGAAATCCTCAGACAAAGTATACTGAGTAAATTATAGCATGGATGAGTATTAACTGACCTGTAGACGCAACAGAATAGCAATGTTTTCACAGAACATTGGACAGATCTTCAAACAATATAGAGAACGCATCGCCATGTTACAAGACATTGATGAAGAACAAGCCCTTGCCAAGGCCCTAGAGGATATCAAAGCGGAGTGGAAAATTTGGCTGGGTATATGGGGCAGCCATGAAGAGGACATCCACACCTCAACTAAAAAAATACAATCCGAATTGGATACGCTTCCGGAAATCAAGGAGGAGTATGCTGATAACGTGAATAAATTGCATAATATGCAGGCATGTATCAAGCTTTCAACCAGCTCTGGCACTTACTATGAGAGTGCGCAGCATACGGTTTTAATGGATGAAATCATCTCGACACTTATAGCACTGCATAACGATGCGCGCCGATACGGTTATCAACATGCCAATCGCGAATTTAAAGAAAAATTCCAGATACTTCAGGAAAAATATTTCAGCTACTTCAAGGAAAGGGAGCAGTGCCGGCTGTTTAAGGCAATAGTCGATAACACCGTTGAACTGCTTGAGAATCTTAAAAATACGCCGCCAATATCTGAACGTGCAAAACAACTTATTGACAATAGGATAAAATACCTGAGTCTTTGCTTATACACCTTTTCGCCGCAAGGTGAATTCGATAATGAGAAGTTTCAGGAAGAATATTACAACGAAACACGAAGTATAATAGTTGAGCTTGAACATCAGGATAGTGTTATCACTCAAGTGAAAAGCGCACTTGATAATCCGCTATGCCCACCCACGGTAAAAGAATCAACGCTCAAAACTCCTTGAAGTTATTGAATCATTCCCTGTTTCCAGTGATATGATTTCTGCCCGCCTGAGGCTTGTGCAGGACGCTCATGACAGAGTCAACAGAGAAATCAGCGCAGAAGCTCATGCGCAGGAAACCAGGAACGATATTCAGTTACTATCGCTGAGAATTCAGCAAATTCAGACCATGCAAACAGCCATCATGCCTGCAGTTCCGCAAAATAACGTCCGGGGGCAGGCTGGCGAAAACAGGCAGCACCCTCCTCCAGCCTTGCCAGTTCAGTCCCATGAAGAACATGCAAAGGGGTACTATAGGCTGCTTCTGCAAAGTTACATTAACCGTATTGCAACACATAAAAAGCATGGGCAACCTGACAGGATTAATTTTGCGCATGGTTTTATATTTTTCTCAAAATCAAGAGCAATTAATCGAGAGATCAATTACAGGCTGGCTCAAAGGTTACTGCACAGGCTTGAGTACCAAACGATAGCGCAGGTTTTTTCCGGGAATATGGAAGCAGTCAGACAGGAGATTATTCACGAAAACCGCATGCAGGCACGCAGCCACTATTTGCAAAGTAATTTAAGCCACTCCGAACTTAACAACATTGTTAAGTCGGCCAGGAGAATTTAATAAGACGGAAACATAACCCGGATTAGGTGCATCCGAAATCCGGGACGCCATGGTCATCACTACAATAAAAAAGAGGTTCACAAGCCTAGAGCTATGAACTTTATAGCAGAGGCAAAATGAGTTTTTAAAAAAATGTTGACGGGCTAGACTATGAATCAATCTTAACCACAATAATCCTGGAGCGTGTTGACAATTCAGATCCCTACGCCCCGCGACTCGTTCCTGAGAGATCCACACGAAATATAAACCCCTACGTACCGCGCTTTAGCGCGGTACGTAGGCTGATGGAGAGCAATTGTCAACAAATGAAATGGACTCGACCATTCCCGATACGGCGTCGCACCGCGGCGTGACCCTGAGAGTTACACACGAAAAATTTATCTAACAGATTGATACGAGGGAAATTAAAAAAAGATGGAGGGACTATACTGCTGCGTTAAAGAAATTCTGATTTCTCAATTATTGCTTAAATTTATGTGCGTCGTTAAATCGATCGGCGCTCAACTGCCGCATTAATATTCAATACGTATATTCACAATACCTTACTATCAGATGATAAAGGTAAGTAATAAGCAAGAAAAAAAGGTTTCAGATGATAATAATAGAAGAGGTAGTAAGTAGCAGAGGGTTTCAAATCAAACCCGGAAACCAGGTTTGATTTGAAAAGGGGGAGCTATTCGTCATCAGAACTGTCAACTTCAGGACGATCCATCAGCTGAACAATTGCCATAGGGGCGTTATCGCCAGCTCTGAAACCACATTTCAGAACACGGACATAGCCGCCAGGTCTTTCTACGAATCTTGGACCCAGGATAGTGAATAATTTACCAACAGCAGTTTTAGAACGCAGACGATCAAACACATGACGGCGTGATGCGACTGAATCTTTTTTGCTGACAGTAATCAAAGGCTCAATGTAACCTCTCAGCTCTTTAGCTTTAGCTAACGTAGTCTTGATTTGCTCGTGTTCAATAAGCGAACAACACATGTTAGAGAACATAGCTTTTCGGTGACTGCTGGTACGGCTGAAGCTACGACCAGAATTACGATGACGCATTTTTAAGACTCCTAATATTAATCGCCAAGATTTGCTGGCGGCCAATTCTCAAGTTTCATTCCCAAAGACAAAGAACGAGACGCTAAAACGTCTTTAATTTCAGTCAGGGATTTTTTTCCAAGATTGGGTGTTTTTAACAATTCATTTTCAGATTTCTGAACCAGATCACCAATATAATAAATATTTTCTGCTTTCAAACAATTTGCAGAACGTACGGTAAGCTCCAGATCGTCAACTGGGCGTAGCAGTACAGGATCAAAATCGTTACGCTCTTTATTATCAATTCTTGACTCTTCGAATTTCATATCAACAAAAGCGTGCAATTGGCGTTGCAGAATAGTTGCAGATATACGAATAGCTTCCTCAGGATCCAGCGTACCATTGGTTTGCAGATCGATGGTCAGCTTGTCAAGGTCAGTACGGTTTTCAACACGCGCACTGTCAACAAAATAGGCCACTTTAACAACAGGAGAGAAGCTGTTATCGAGTTTAAGCTTTCCAACAGATTTGCTGGTCTGTTCTTCTTCAAAAACAGATGTGTAAGTATCTGTTGAGTGGAAACCGACACCTTTCTCAACCTTCATAGTCATGTTCAGCTTGCCGTTTTCGTTCAGCGTAGCAATAACCAGATCCGGGTTGACAATTTCCTGTCCCATTGCAAGTTGAATATCACCAGCTGTTACAACACAGGGGCCAGTAACGTTCAAAGAGAGCATAGCTTCAGTACCAGACGCGATACGAATAGCGACCTGCTTTAAATTCAAAAGCAGATCGACAACGTCTTCATGCATACCTTCAATGGTGCTGTATTCATGCAGCACGCCATCAATCGTAACTTCGGTAATAGCCCATCCTGGCATGGAAGATAACAGGATACGCCTGAGTGCATTTCCGAGCGTATGTCCATACCCACGCTCCAACGGCTCCAGAACGATTCTGGAGTGATTGTTTGATTCACTTTGTACCTTCAGTACAGATGGAGTCAGCATTTCATTTATTTCTGTATGCATATACATTTGGCAAGTCTCCGAGCTTACTTAGAGTAATGTTCAACAACCAAATTCACGTTAAAGACAGATGGCAGGTCACTTAAAGTTGGAGCTGACGCAAACGAACCTTTTAACATGTTAGTGTCTACAGTTAACCAGTCGCAGGAGCTACGTTGCTCAGACAGGGCAACAGCGGCTTTAACGCGGCCTTGTTCTTTTGCCTTTTGTCTTACCGATACAACATCACCAGGGCTTACAAGATAAGATGGAATGTTTACAACTTCGTCGTTAACAACGATACCTTTGTGAGTAACCAATTGTCTGGCTTCAGCACGCGTGCTGGCGAATCCCATTCTGTAAACTACGTTGTCAAGACGGCGCTCGAGCAGAATCAAAAGGTTTTCACCTGTAGAACCTTTTTGGCTTGCTGCTTTTTTGTAGTAGTTACGGAATTGCTTTTCAAGCACGCCATAATAACGTCTGATTTTTTGTTTCTCACGTAACTGAACACCGTAATCATTCAATCTTGGCTTTTTATCACCATGCTGTCCAGGTTGTTTTTCAGACTTGCATTTTGATTTATGATCACGCACACCACTTTTCAGATCAAGGTCAAAGCCTTCTCTACGCGACAATTTACATTTGGGACCAAGGTACCTAGCCATTAATTACTCCTGAATCTTAAACGCGACGTTTTTTAGGTGGCTTACAACCATTATGGGGTATGCCTGTCACATCGGTAATTTCTACAATTTTGAAATCCTGTGAAATAAGTTCACGAATTGTGGATTCACGTCCGGGTCCAGGACCATGGACAAATACCGCAACGGATTTCATACCATATTCTTTTGCTACAACAGCCGCACGTTCGGTTGCTATCTGAGCAGCATAAGGTGTACTTTTACGTGATCCTCTGAAGCCGGATCCGCCAGATGTAGCCCAGCACAGGGCGTTACCTTGACGATCAGTAAAGGTTACAATCGTATTATTGAAAGAAGCATGAACGTGAACAATACCATCCGATACAACACGTTTGATCTTTTTTCTCGTTTTTTGCTGTTTTGCTTTAGCTATAGCCATCTCTCTATCCTACATTTATTATTTAGAAACGCCCTTACGACGACCTTTACGTGTACGAGCATTTGTTTTGGTCCGTTGACCACGCAAAGGAAGTCCGCGTCTATGGCGTAGACCGCGATAGCAACCCAAGTCCATCAGGCGTTTAATATTCATCGTAACGACACGACGCAAATCACCTTCTACCGTCATTTTGGCTATTTCGGTACGTAATGCTTCCAGTTTTTCTTCAGAAACCTGAGAAACTTTAGTTGCTGTATCAACGCCGATAGCATTACATAATTTGATTGATGTCGTTCTTCCGATTCCGTAAATTGATGTCAATGCAATTACGATATGTTTATTATCCGGTATATTTACACCTGCAATACGAGCCATTAATCTCTCCGTACGTTATTTTTTGCTCTGCCAGAAAGGGACAGAAGAATACTATTTAATTGAAACAAAATCAAGCAAGGATTACCCTTGACGCTGTTTATGCCTTGCTTCTTTGCAGATTACACGAATGGTACCATTACGTTTAATAATCTTGCAGTTTCTGCAAAGGCGTTTTACTGATGCTCTAACTTTCATTCGTAACTCCGATAATAATCATAAAAGACCAGGTAATTTGGTCCCTTTAAAATTGGCCTTTTTCATCAGTGAGTCATATTGTTGTGTCATAAGATGCGCCTGAACCTGTGCTACAAAGTCCATAATCACAACAACAATAATCAAAAGTGAAGTTCCGCCAAAATAAAAAGGCACATGCCAGGTATACATTAAAATTTGTGGTAACAAACACACAAGCACAAGATAAAGAGCACCAATTAATGTCAATCTGGTCATTACAGAATCGATATAACGGGTTGTTTGTTCACCAGGCCTGATACCAGGAATGTATGCTCCTGATTTCTTCAGATTCTCGGCAGTGTCTTTAGGATTAAAGACAAGTGCAGCATAGAAGAAAGCAAAGAACAGGATCGCAGCTGCATACACAATCAAATATAAAGGTTGACCAGGAGACAGTGCCATTCCTATATCAGATAACCATTCCATGCCTTTACCCTTTGCAAAGAACTGTGCAAGTGTTGCGGGCAGTAAAATAATGCTTGAAGCAAATATGGGGGGAATAACACCCGACATATTGATCTTCAGTGGTAAATGACTGGTTTGAGCTGCATAAACTTTTCGTCCGTGGGTACGCTGGGCATAGTTAACACGAATACGCCGTTGGCCTCGCTCCATGAAAACCACAAAACCTGTTACTAAAACCACAATTACAGCGACCAGAATCAAGGTCAAAGCCTGCATCTGCCCTTCTTTCACCTGCTGGAAAACGGATGCCAGCGCTGTAGGCATACTGGATACAATCCCAGAGAAGATGATCAGTGAAATACCATTGCCAACGCCCTTCTCAGTGATTTGCTCACCCAGCCACATCAGGAACATAGTGCCTGTCACCAGAGTAACAACACAGGTAAAGTAGAAAAAGAAATCCGGGTTGAGAGCGATATGCTGTCCGGCAAGCCATCTGGCCATACCTAAAGACTGAAATATACCAAGAACCAGGGTAAGGTAACGGGTATATTGATTTATTTTTCTTCTGCCCGATTCACCCTCTTTTTTCAACTGTTCAAGTTTAGGTGAAACTACCGAAAAAAGCTGTATGATAATTGAGGCCGAAATATAAGGCATGATTCCGATAGCAAACACGGTAACACGGGATAACGCGCCACCCGAGAACATATTAAACAAGCCAAAAATGGTATTTTGCTGCTCGCCAAAAAAATTAGCTAATTTTTGGGGATCCAGACCGGGGACTGGAATGTGAGCTCCGAGTCTGTAAACAAGAATACCAATAATCACAAAGATAATTCTTGCTTTCAACTCAGCCAATCCACCTTTGGATTGGCCACCAGATACTTTTCGGTTAGTCATATTATTCTTCTATGCTTCCACCAGATTGTTCAATCGCTGCGCGAGCACCTTTGGTTACACGCAATCCCTTTACTTTAATTGCTGTGGTGATTTCGCCAGAAAGAATAATTTTGACGTCACGGATAAATTTGTTAATTACGCCCTTAGCGCGCAACACTTCCAAATCAATCACATCAACATTCAATTTAGCCAGTTCAGACAAATTAACTTCGTCAACAAATTTATTCACGCGAGACTTAAAGCCCATTTTAGGCAGTCTTCGCTGAATAGGCATTTGTCCGCCTTCGAAGTTAATTTTGTGGAAGCCACCAGCACGAGCTTTCTGACCTTTATGTCCTTTACCACTGGTTTTACCCAGGCCAGAACCAATTCCACGTCCAACTCTTCGTCGCGAAGGGCGTGAACCAGGATCCGGAGACAGCGTATTTAAATTCATCAGGCACACTCCTCAACTTGCAACATGTATCCCACCATGTTAATCAGTCCACGAATTGATGCATTATCAACATGAACTACAGAACTGTTCATTTTACCCAAGCCTAATTGCTTAACAATCATAACGTGTTTGGGTTTTCTTCCAATTGGACTTTTAACCAGGGTAATTTTAACGTTTTTACTCATGATTGATCCGCCATAATCTGTTCAACGGTTTTACCACGCTTTGCAGCAACATAATCGGGCGTACCAATGTTGGTGAGTGCACCAATGGTTGCACGGACAATATTGCTTGGATTGGTTGAACCAATACTCTTAGCCAGAATATTATGTACGCCTAAAACTTCCAGTACGGCACGCATTGCACCACCGGCAATAATTCCGGTACCTTCACTAGCGGGTTTCATAAAGACTTTTGAAGCACCGTAGTTCCACGTAATTTCGTGATGAATGGTAGTACCCGCCAGAGGGATGTACGTCATATTCTTTTTAGCCTGTTCCATTGCCTTTTGGATAGCTACTGGAACTTCACGGGCTTTACCGCGACCATAACCGACTTTACCTTTACCGTCACCAACGACGACTAAAACTGCAAAACCGAATACACGACCGCCCTTAACAACTTTTGCTGTTCTTGTAACTGAAACCAGTTTTTCCTGGTAACCGTCACTCACTTTTGTGTCTTCAAATGCCATTACCGTTCCTTAAAAATTCAAACCAGCTTCGCGAGCACCATCTGCCAGGGCTTTGACACGGCCGTGAAATTTATAACCAGCACGGTCAAATGCTATATCAGTGATTTGTTTCACTTTGGCTCGCTCACCTAAAAGCTTGCCCACCTGACGTGCCTGCTCGACTTTTGAGCCGCTTAAAGTAGATCTTAATTCTTTATCTACGGTAGATGAGGATACCAGAACGACATCACCCATCTCGCTGCGAACAATAACCTGTCCGTAAATATGATTGCAACTTCTGCTCACAACCAGACGCGGACGTGGATCGGATAATCGACGTTGAATAGCCTTGGCTTTTAAACCACGTCTTTTCCGTTTCAGCTCTTTATTAATCATAATTAGACCCTATTTCTTTTTAGCTTCTTTACGAGCAATCTGTTCACCGGCATATTTAACACCTTTGCCTTTATAGGGCTCTGGCGGCCTGAATGCACGAATCTCGGAAGCAACTTGACCCAGTAGCTGTTTATCAATACCACGAACAATAATTGTTGTGTTATTGGGTGTCTCTACTGCCACACCTTGGGGTAAAGTGTATTCAACGGGGTGTGAAAAACCCAAAGAAAGGTTAACAACATTCCCAGAAGACTGGGCACGGTAACCTACACCAACCAATTCCAGCGTAACGGCGAAACCTTCGGTTACACCTTTTACCATGTTGCTGAGAAGTGCTCTTGCTGTTCCAGCCTGAGCCCAGCCTGCAGGATCATTCGACGCGGGTGCGAAAATAATTTTATTGTCGGCATCGGTGTCTCGGGAAATGCTCACCAACTTGCTGAACGCCTGGCTTAATTGACCTTTAGGGCCCTTAACAACCATACATTCGTCAGATAAAGTCAGCTCAACGCCAGCGGGCAATAAAACAGGTGCCTTTGCTACTCTTGACATATTAAACCTCGCTACAATTAAGCAACTTCACAAAGAACTTCGCCGCCAACACTGTTGTTTTTAGCCGCAACATGTGTCATTACCCCTTTGGATGTAGACATAATTGCCACACCGAAACCAGGTATTGAAGGAAGATCCTTAGAAGATTTATATACTCGTAAACCTGGACGGCTGATGCGCGCAATGCGATCAATAACGGGTCTACCGTGGTAGTATTTTAATGCTATTGTCATTTTTTTCAGATTATTTTCCAATGATTCAATACTGTAATCGAGGATATAACCTTCTTCTTTCAGTACTCGAGCGATATCTTCTTTCAACCTGGATGAGTTGAGTGTAACGCTCTGATGTTTAGCCTGCTGACCATTTCGAATTCTAGTCAACATATCAGCTACAGGATCATGCATACTCACGCGTTTTCTCCATAGAATAATTGATTACCAACTGGATTTACGTCCACCGGTAACATTGCCAGTCATTAATTGTTGCCGCAAACAAATTCGGCACAGTCCAAATTTACGATAAACAGCATGTGGACGTCCGCATTGCTGACATCGTGTGCTGTTTCGAACAGGGTTTGAATTAAGTGGCAGCTTAGCTAATTTTGCCTGAGCTTCCATAATGGTATCAAAATCATTGGATGACTTGATAACAACTTTTAATTCTTCTCGTCTTTGTCTATATTTCTCAACTAGCCGGGAACGTTTATTATGTCGTTCGAGCATTGATCTTTTAGCCACAATTGCACCCTTCTTTAATGTTTTTCTCTATCTTTCAAAGGCAAATTAAATGCTTCAAGCAACGCTTTTGCCTCTTCATTGGTTTTAGCACTCGTGGTAATACAGATATCTAAGCCACGAATACCATCCGTTTTATCATAATCAATTTCTGGAAACACGATTTGCTCATGCAGACCCATGCTGTAGTTGCCAGTACCATCAAATGACTTGGGGTTCAGCCCACGAAAATCACGTACACGAGGTAGTGTAATTGTAATCAGACGGTCCAGAAATTCATACATCCGTTGTTTTCGTAATGTAACTTTGCAGCCAATTGGCCAACCTTCGCGGATTTTGAAACCAGCAAGAGATTTTTTGGCTTTGGTAACAACTGGTTTTTGGCCAGCGATTAAAGTCATATCTTCAAGGGCATGGTTCATTACTTTTTTATCACCAACAGCTTCGCCAACACCCATATTCAAGGTGATTTTAAGGACTCTTGGTACTTCCATCACGCTTTTGTAGCCGAATTTTTTCATCATCATTGCTACAACTTCGTCGTGATAATATTTTTTCAATCTAGCCATTACAGTCACCTAATTATACTAAGTCAATAACTTCATTGTTAGATTTGAAATATCTGACTTTATGCTTGTTACCATCCTTCTCAATGAATCTGAACCCTACTTTATCCGCTTTCCTGGATGTTGGGTTGTACATTGCTACGTTTGAGACATTCAGAGGGGCCTCAAGGGTTAAAATGCCACCCTTTTGATCTAACTGTGGGTTAGGTTTAACGTGCTTCTTTATCAGGTTGGCACCTTCAACGATTACCGAATCAGGGAATACGCGCAATACCTTGCCCATGTGTCCCTTACTTTTACCTGCAGTCACGATAACCGTATCGCCTTTACGAATGCGCTTCATAATAATTACCTCTTACAGAACTTCAGCAGCAAGAGAGATGATTTTCATGAATCGCTCTCTAAGCTCACGTGTTACAGGCCCAAATATACGGGTACCAATAGGCTCATTCTGATTATTTAACAGAACAGCCGCATTACCATCAAAACGAATCAGTGAGCCATCGTCACGTCGCACACCCTGCGCGGTTCGCACAACGACTGCCTTCATCACGGCACCTTTTTTAACTTTACTACGTGGTATTGCATCTTTAATGCTGACTTTTATAACATCACCAACACGCGCGTAACGTCTATGGGATCCACCAAGCACTTTGATACACATCACTTTGCGTGCTCCGCTGTTATCGGCAACTTCGAGCACCGTCTGCATTTGTATCATTTTAATCTCCAGCTCTAAATACGACCAGAAAAAGGTTGCTGATTATATCAGCCCTTATGGTATTTTAAAAGTCTATCGCAGTGATTTAGGAAATAACTTCTTCCAGCACCCAACATTTTGTTTTGGATATTGGACGAGTTTCACGGATTTTGACTGTATTGCCAATCTGACCAATCTCTTTTTCATCATGGGCATGTAATTTTGTTCTGCGTTTCATAATCTTGCCGTATTTAGGATGTTTTACGGTTCGTTCAACGAGAACAACAATTGTTTTGTTCATTTTATCACTTACAATTTTGCCCACCATGGTTCTGGCGTTCGTTTCACTATTCAACATGAGTCGTTCCAACCTTTTCAGTCATAATTGTTTTAACTCTGGCAACGGCTCTTCTAATCTGTGTAACTTCGTGATGCTTATCAAGCGTGCCATTGGCCTTTTTCATTCTCAATTTGAACTGTAACTTTCTAAGTGATAAGAGTTCAGTATTGAGTTCTTCGGCACTTAATTTTCGTAGTTCACTAATCTTTTTCATTACATTATCTTCCTTTCTTCAAACATCACTTTGAAAGGCAGCTTGGCTTTTGCAAGATCAAAGGCTTCAATGGCCAACTCTCTTGTAACTCCTTCCATCTCAAACAATACCTTACCAGGCTGAATTTGAGCTACCCAATATTCTACACTTCCCTTACCTTTACCCTGTCTGACTTCTAAAGGTTTTTGTGTAATAGGCTTGTCAGGAAACACACGAATCCAGATCTTTCCGCCACGCTTAATGTGACGGGTCATGGCTCTACGTGCTGCTTCAATTTGACGAGCTGTCAAACGTCCGCGCTCTACTGCTTTCAAACCGAATTCACCAAAGCTGATATTGCTTCCTCTTTGAGCAAGGCCTCGGTTTCGGCCTTTCATTTGTTTTCTGTACTTAGTACGATTAGGCTGTAACATGATCAAAAATCCTCACTCATTTACTGCTTTCAGCGTTACGGTTTTTTTGCGGGAGAATTTCCCCTTTAAAAATCCATACCTTGACACCAATAATACCATAGGTTGTCTTAGCTTCAGCGGTTCCATAATCAACGTCAGCCCGGAACGTGTGTAAGGGAACACGGCCTTCACGGTACCATTCACTTCGGGCGATTTCAGCACCACCCAAACGACCACTAACGCATATTTTAATACCTTTGGCGCCTGCTTTAAGCGCTGTCTGAACAGCGCGCTTCATAGCACGTCGGAACATAACGCGTTGCTCTAACTGCTGAGCGATGCTTTCACCAACGAGAGTTGCATCCAATTCTGGCTTTTTGACTTCTTCAATGTTCAAGTGAACAGGAACACCAAGTTTTGCTGCAATTTCGCTACGCAAACCTTCAATACCGCCACCTTTTTTACCAATCAGAACGCCAGGACGTGCTGTATGAATTGTAACAACAGCATTATTCGCAGGTCTTTCGATCTGGATGCGGCTTACAGCAGAGGACATTAATTTTTTCTTAAGATCTTTTCTTAAGTTAATATCTTCGTTCAATAATTTGGCATAATTTTTACTGGCGTACCATTTAGAATTCCAGTCTTTAGTGATGCCCAAACGAATACCAATTGGGTGTACTTTCTGTCCCATAATTATTCCCCGTCAGAAACAATGATTGTCATGTGGCAGGTTCGTTTACAAATACGATTTGCACGACCCTTGGCTCTTGGGCTGACTCGCTTCAGAGTAGCTGCCTCATCCACAAAAACCACACCGACTTTCAGCTCGTCAATATCAGCACCGTTGTTGTTCTCGGCATTAGCTACCGCAGATTCCAACAGTTTCAGCATCAGACCAGCACCTTTTTTAGGTGTGTAACGTAAAACGTCAAGTGCTCGTGAAACCGGCATACGACGAATCATATCTGCAACCAGCCGACCTTTTTGTGCCGACAGGGGAGCATTTTTTAATTTTGCTGTAACTTCCATCATCGCCTCTTACTTACCTTTGGCTTTTCTGTCGCCAGAATGGCCTTTAAATGTTCGAGTCATCGCAAACTCACCCAACTTATGACCAACCATGTTATCAGTAATAAATACTGGAACATGATCTTTGCCATTGTGAACTGCAATAGTCAGCTCAATCATTTCAGGAATAATTGTCGAGCGTCGGGACCAGGTTTTAATTGGTTTTTTTGACTTGGCTTTTACCGCATCAGTTACTTTGTTAAGTAAATGCAGATCAATAAATGGACCTTTTCTTATGGAACGTGCCACCTTAATATCCTCTTAACTGATTATTTCTTCTTACGTCCTCTGACAATAAATTTGTCAGTGCGCTTGTTGTTACGAGTTTTGTATCCCTTAGTAGGAACGCCCCAAGGTGTAACTGGATGACGTCCACCAGACGTTCTACCTTCACCACCACCATGAGGGTGATCAACGGGGTTCATCGCAACACCACGAACTGTAGGTCTAACACCGCGCCAGCGTGTAGCACCAGCTTTACCCAGGGAACGTAAACTATGTTCGCTGTTACTGACTTCACCAATTACGGCACGGCAACTGGCAAGAATTTTGCGCATTTCGCCTGAGCGTAATTTTAAGGTTGCATATGCACCTTCTTTAGCTACGAGCTGACCACTGCATCCAGCGCTACGCAGCATTTGCGCACCTTTACCAGCTTTCATCTCAACACAGTGAATGGTTGTACCTACCGGTATGTTTCGCAAAGGCAGACAATTTCCTACACTGATGCTCGATTCTTCACCACTTACTACTACGTGACCAACTTCCAAACCAGATGGAGCGATAATGTAACGCCGTTCACCGTCTTTGTAAACGATTAATGCAATCAGGGCTGAACGATTTGGATCGTATTCAATCCGTTCAACACGTGCCTCAATACCATCTTTGTTTCTTTTAAAGTCAATAATCCGGTACTTACAACGGACGCCACCACCTATGTGACGTACGGTAATTCTACCCTGATTATTTCGTCCACCAGTTTTCTTCAGCTTCTCTACCAGTGGTGCATGAGGTTGTCCTTTATGAATATTATGATGAACAACCTTCAACTCACCTCGTTTACCAGGTGAGGTTGGTTTTGATTTTAATAGTGCCATCTTGATTCTGCCTTATTCTGCCACGGTGAAGTCAATGTCATAACCTTCATGCAACGAAACGAACGCTTTTTTCCAGTCATTACGTTTTCCATTCAATTGCTTGAAACGCTTTCTTTTACCCATGACGTTTACCACGGACACATTTTTCACTTTGACGTTAAACATCTGTTCAACTGCCTGTTTTATTTCAGGCTTAGTAGCTGTACACAAAACCTTAAAGGTAAACTGCTTAAACTTTTCAGCTAAAACCGTTGATTTCTCGGAAGTGTGTGGCTCACGAAGAACCATTAATAAACGTTCGGCATTCATTGTAACAACTCCTCAAGACTTTTAACTGCTTCGCTGGTCATAAGAACTTTTTCAAAACGAAGTAATCCAACAGGATCAAGTGATGCAACATCACAAATATCAAAGTCAATTAAATTTCTTGAACCCAGATATTCCTGTTCACCAATTTCATTCATGACGATAAGCGCGTTACTTATGTTTAACTCGTTCATTTTAGCAATGAAATCTTTCGTTTTGTGCGATGCACATTGAAAATCATTGACCACAACGAGGTTGTCATTTCGTATGAGTTCGGAGATTATACTACGCAAAGCGCGTTTGTACATTTTTTTATTAATTTTTTGGCTATAGTCACGTTTCTTAGAAGCAAATGTGACACCACCCGAACGCCAGATTGGGCTTCTGATGGTACCTGCACGAGCTCGACCTGTACCTTTTTGATTCCATGGCTTCTTTCCACCACCACGAACTTCAGAGCGGGTTTTCTGTGCACTGTTACCAGATCGGGCATTATTCATAAAGGTTACAACAGCCTGATGAATAAGTCCTTCATTATAATTATAATCAAATACATGTTCACTAACATTTAAGGAAGTGTTGGTATCTTTTGTTACAAGTTCCATTATTCTCCCCTCACCTTAATCTTGACCGCAGGTAAAATTGTTACCCTTGCACCAGGATGTCCGGGAATAGCACCTTTGATCAACAACAAATTACGCTCAGCATCTACTCTGACCAGCTCAAGACTTTGGGTTGTACAACGCACATTACCCAGATGACCAGCCATTTTCTTGCCTTTAAATACTCGGCCTGGAGTCTGATTTTGTCCGATAGAACCAGGAACACGGTGTGAACGTGAGTTACCGTGTGTAGCATCCTGTGTTCTAAAGTTGTGACGTTTTACTGTACCAGCAAACCCCTTACCCTTTGATGTGCCGACTACGTCAACAAACTGTCCATTCTGAAAAACATCACTGACAGACAGTACCTGTCCATTAGAGTAACCATCAATTGAAGGAACGGTGAACTCTTGAATCATGTCACCAGCTTCAATTTGAGCTTTAGCAAAATGGCCTGCGAGAGGCTTGTTAACATGACTGGATTTCTTTTCACCGCCAGTCAATTGAACCGCCACATACCCATCAGTCTCGATAGATTTCAGTTGAGAAATCCGATTGGGGATTACTTCAACTACAGATACTGGTACGGAAGCGCCTTCCTCTGTAAAGACGCGCGTCATACCTACTTTTCTGCCAATCAACCCTATTGTCATTGTAATACCTCGTTAGTATCCTTTGTCTTGAATCGACTATTCATCGTCAAGACTAATCTGAACATCAACCCCTGCAGCCAGATCCAGTTTCATTAAGGCATCCACTGTTTTTTCAGTTGGATGCACAATGACAACCAGGCGCTTGTGAGTCCGCAATTCATACTGATCTCTCGCATCTTTGTTAACATGCGGTGATGTCAATACAGTGAATTTTTCCTTTTTAATCGGAAGTGGTATGGGCCCACGTATCTGGGCGCCCGTTCTCTTCGCCGTTTCAACGATCTCACGTGTTGATGTATCAATCAGACGATGATCAAAGGATTTAAGACGAATTTTAATATTTTGATTGTTACTCATTTTACTCACTCAATAATTTTTGCAACAACACCAGCACCTACGGTGCGACCACCTTCACGAATCGCGAATCGCAAACCTTCATCCATCGCAATAGGCGAATGCAGATTGACAATAAGCTGTACGTTATCACCAGGCATAACCATTTCAATACCTTCCGGTAAATCACAGGAACCGGTTACGTCTGTTGTTCTGAAGTAAAACTGTGGGCGATAACCATTAAAGAACGGTGTATGACGGCCACCTTCGTCTTTGGACAGAACGTATACTTCTGCTTCAAACTTGGTATGTGGCTTGATCGTACCTGGTTTTGCAAGTACCTGACCACGCTCAACTTCGTCACGCTTGGTTCCACGCAGCAGAACACCTACGTTATCTCCAGCACGACCTTCGTCAAGCAGTTTACGGAACATCTCAACACCCGTGCAGGTTGTCTTGACAGTATCACGTATACCAACGATTTCAACTTCTTCACCAACTTTAACAATACCTGATTCAACACGACCGGTTACCACAGTTCCGCGTCCAGAGATTGAGAATACGTCTTCAATCGGCAGCAGGAATGGCTTGTCAATGTTACGGACAGGCTCTGGGAAGTAACTGTCCATAGTAGCAACGAGCTTCTCAATGGCTGGTACACCTATATCACTGGTGTCACCCTCAAGCGCTTTCAGTGCTGAACCAACAACGATAGGAATGTCATCGCCAGGAAAATCATATGAACTCAGCAGGTCACGAACTTCCATCTCAACCAGTTCCAGCAGCTCGGCATCGTCTACCATGTCCGCTTTGTTCAGGAATACAACGATGTAAGGTACACCGACCTGACGTGACAGCAGAATGTGCTCGCGAGTCTGTGGCATTGGGCCATCCGCTGCAGATACTACCAGAATAGCGCCGTCCATCTGTGCAGCACCGGTAATCATGTTCTTGACGTAGTCAGCATGGCCTGGGCAGTCAACGTGTGCGTAGTGACGGTTCTGAGACTCATACTCTACGTGTGCTGTTGAAATAGTAATACCACGCTCACGCTCTTCTGGAGCCGCGTCAATCTGGTCGTATGCCTTCGCTGTACCACCATGCAGTTTAGCCATAATTGTGGTTATTGCAGCAGTCAGTGTCGTTTTACCATGATCCACGTGTCCAATTGTTCCCACGTTGATATGTGGCTTTTTACGTTCAAATTTTTCCTTAGCCATTTTCAATACCTCATTAACTTTTATTGTTTCTTGATAATTGCTTCAGCAATATTGGTTGGAGCCTCAGCATACCTGGAAAACTCCATAGTATAAGTTGCCCTTCCCTGTGTTGCTGAACGAACGTCGGTAGCATAGCCAAACATTTCAGCAAGTGGTACTTCAGCACGTATAATTTTCCCAGCTGGAGTGTCTTCCATACCTTGAACCATTCCTCTTCGGCGGTTCAAGTCACCCATTACATCACCCATATAATCCTCTGGGGTGACAACTTCCACATTCATAATCGGCTCCAGCAAAACGGGCTTAGCTTTCAACGCGCCTTGCTTAAAGCACTGTGAGCCGGCAATTTTAAATGCCATTTCACTTGAATCCACTTCGTGGAAGGAACCATCAAACAACGTCACTTTAACATCTACTACCGGGAAACCGGCAATAACACCGTTTTGAAGTTGTTCCTGAACACCTTTATCGACTGCTGGAATGTATTCCTTGGGAATCACACCACCAACAATCGCATTGACAAATTCGTAGCCTTTACCGGGCTCTTGAGGCTCGATTTTCAGCCATACATGACCATACTGACCACGACCACCTGACTGACGGACGAATTTGCCTTCCTGTTCAACCGCTTTTTTAAGCGTCTCGCGATAAGCAACCTGTGGCTTACCTACGTTGGCTTCCACGCTGAATTCGCGTTTCATGCGGTCAACAATGATTTCCAGATGCAACTCACCCATACCCTGGATGATTGTCTGTCCTGTTTCCTCGTCTGTATGTACGCGGAAAGAAGGATCTTCCTGAGCCAGTTTACCCAGTGCTATACCCATTTTTTCCTGGTCAGCAAGGGTTCTGGGCTCTACTGCGACAGCAATAACCGGGTCTGGAAAATCCATACGTTCGAGAATAACAATGTTATTCATGTCACACAGGGTATCACCGGTTGTTACCGTTTTTAAACCAACCGCGGCAGCGATGTCGCCAGCGCGAACTTCCTTAATCTCTTCGCGTGAGTTCGCATGCATTTGCAGCAGTCGACCAATACGCTCTTTTTTACCTTTTACGGAGTTATAGACAGAATCTCCGCACTTCAATACTCCGGAGTAAACACGGAAATAATTCAGTGTTCCTACAAAAGGATCCGTTGCAATTTTAAATGCAAGTGCTGCAAATGGTTCATCGTAGGAGGTAGAGCGGAATATTTCATTTCCCTGCTCATCTGTTCCTCTGATGGCTGGAATATCCAGTGGTGAGGGCAGATAATCGATAACACCGTCAAGAACTGCCTGAACACCTTTGTTCTTAAAGGCAGAGCCACAAAAGACGGGAACAACTTTATTTGTTACCGAAAGAGCTCGCAAAGCAGTTTTGATCTCAGACTCTGTGAGAGCTTCACCTTCCAGATATTTTTCCATCAACTCTTCAGAAGCTTCTGCAGCGGCCTCGTTAATTTTTGCCAGGTATTTTTCGCAGTCTGCCAGCATGTCGGCTGGTATATCGCGGTACTCAAAAGTCATACCCTTGTCATCTTCATCCCAGTGGATAGCTTTCATTTTAATGAGGTCTACGACACCCTTAAAATCGTCCTCTGAGCCGATGGGCAGCTGCATCACAACCGGATTTGAGCCAAGACGTTTTTGTATCTGTTCAACAACACGTATGAAGTTGGCACCCATACGATCCATTTTATTTACAAAAACGATCCTTGGAACACCGTATTTGTCTGCCTGTCTCCAGACGGTTTCAGATTGGGGCTCAACACCAGAAACAGCATCGAAAACAACAACCGCGCCATCAAGTACGCGAAGGGAGCGCTCAACTTCAATCATGAAGTCTACGTGCCCAGGTGTGTCGATAATGTTAATACGATGACGGGAATACTGTTTATTCATCCCTTCCCAGTAACAGGTGGTAGCCGCTGAAGTAATTGTTATTCCGCGTTCCTGTTCCTGAACCATCCAGTCCATTGTTGCAGCACCGTCGTGTACTTCACCAATCTTATGCGACATACCAGTATAATAGAGGACGCGCTCTGTGGTGGTGGTTTTCCCAGCATCCACATGTGCAGCGATTCCAATATTTCTGTATTGTTCCAAAGCAGTGGCCGACACGACTTATCTCTCCGTTAATTCCATCTAAAATGAGCAAACGCCTGGTTGGCTTTGGCCATTTTATGGGTATCTTCACGTTTTTTAGTCGCAGCGCCTTTGTTTTCAAAAGCATCCATCAATTCACCCGCTAAACGCAGCATCATACCCTTTTCGCCACGCGAACGTGCTGCCTGAACGATCCAGCGCATGCCGAGGGCAATACTGCGATCAGTTCTGACTTCGACGGGTACCTGGTAAGTTGCGCCGCCTACACGACGTGAGCGAACTTCAAGAGTTGGTCGAACGTTATCAAGAGCCTGTTCAAATTGACGCAGAGCACTTGAACCTGATGTCGAGCCAGACTCGCCTTCCTCATCTTCAGCCTTGCGATTTTTTTTGATTCGCTCAGCCATTACGGAAAGCGCGCCGTAAATAATTTTTTCGGCAGTTGATTTCTTACCGCTTACCATCAACACGTTAATGAACTTAGCTAACAGTTCACTGTGATGTTTTGGATCAGGTAATATTTCGCGTTTGGGTACTTCTCTTCTTCTTGGCATGTCAGCTTCCTACAATTCAGATTATTTCTTGTCTTTCGGCTTTTTGGTACCGTACTTGGAGCGACCTTGTTTACGATCACTGACACCTGAGGTATCCAAACTACCACGAACCGTATGATATCGAACCCCTGGCAAGTCTTTTACACGACCACCACGAATCAAAACCACGGAGTGCTCCTGAAGATTATGCCCTTCCCCACCAATATAGGAAGACACTTCAAAACCATTTGTCAGGCGAACACGCGCGACCTTACGCATAGCTGAGTTAGGCTTTTTAGGTGTTGTTGTATACACACGGGTACACACGCCTCGTCGTTGCGGACAAGACTCAAGCGCCGGGACGTTACTTTTTTTCTTAGCGTCCACTCTGGGCTTTCTTACTAGCTGGTTAATCGTAGCCATTTATTCTTAACTCCGAACTTTACTTTTATATTAATTTCGAATGCATAAGGAGGCCGGATTCTATTATAGGTAGAGCAGACTTGTCAAGTTCAAATCTGCCCTGCCCTATTCAGATCCTGGCTATTGCTCCTGATTGTCAGCATTAAGTGCTTCACTTAATGCATGCTCAACGTCCAGAGCTGTTACCGTATGCGTACTTTGTTCACCAGCTGCAAGAGCCTTTGCACGTCTGGCTTTTCTCTTTTGATGGTAGGTATAGCCAGTTCCAGCTGGAATCAGTCTTCCCACCATTACGTTTTCTTTCAGTCCACGTAAATCATCTACCTTCCCGCTGACTGCAGCTTCCGTCAACACGCGTGTTGTTTCCTGGAAGGATGCCGCTGAAATAAAGGACTCTGTTGCCAGGGACGCCTTGGTAATACCAAGGAGAATGGGCGTGCCTCGGGCAAGCTCTTTATTTTCCGCTGCCAGCTTATCGTTTTCCTGCAGCATCATGCTTTCCTCAACCTGCTCACCGACGAGGAACTTAGAATCTCCTGCGTAGGTAATAACACGTTTTCTGAGCATCTGACGTACGATTGTTTCGATGTGTTTATCGTTAATCTTTACACCTTGTAAACGGTATACGTCCTGTACTTCGTTAACAATATAGTTCGCCAGGGCACCCACACCCAGCAGTCGCAGTATATCATGCGGGTTCAGTGGGCCTTCAGCAATTAACTCACCACGCTCAACATGCTCGCCTTCGAATACAGAAATATGTCGCCATTTAGGTATAAGCTCTTCATGCGCCTGATTCTCGGATTCGGTAATGATCAGTCGTCGTTTACCCTTTGTTTCCTTGCCAAAATTAACAATACCAGACACTTCGGCCATAACCGCAGCATCTTTTGGCTTTCGCGCCTCGAACAGGTCAGCCACACGAGGCAGACCCCCGGTGATGTCTCTTGTTTTTGAACGCTCTTGTGGTATACGCGCAATAACGTCACCAATTCCAACCAGATTGCCATCTTCAAAGTTAATAATAGCGTCCACTGGCAGGTAGTATTGAGCTGGTACGTTGGTTCCTGCGAGGAATATGTCTTCCCCGTCATCGGATATCAGCTTAACCATCGGGCGCATATCTCGTCCAATAGCACTGCGCTGTTTGGCGTCGATCACCACAATATTACTCAGACCTGTTAGCTCATCGGTCTGACGATTCATGGTCAAACCTTCAATTAAATCGATAAACTTCAGTTTACCGGTCACTTCCGAGATAACGGGGTGCGTATGCGGATCCCAGCTTGCGATAACCTGGCCTGCTTCCGCAACCACGTTGTCCTGTACCGTCAGAACAGCACCATAAGGAAGCTTATAGCGTTCGCGCTCGCGTCCGAAATCATCGATAATGCACACTTCACCGGAACGGGATACTGCTACAAGGTTTCCGTTTTCATGTTTTACCGTCTTAATATTATGCAGACGAATAACACCCTTGTTTTTAATCTGAATGTTGTTGGCAGCTGTTGCCCGCGATGCCGCACCACCGATATGGAAGGTTCTCATCGTCAGCTGAGTACCAGGCTCACCAATAGACTGAGCAGCGATGATTCCAACAGCTTCACCCGTATTAACCAGATGACCTCTCGCCAGATCACGACCATAGCATTTAGCGCACAGACCAAAACGTGTCTTACATTCAATAGGTGAACGTACCAGTACTTGATCTACGCTGTGCTTCTCGAGTGTTTCAACCAATGCCTCATCAAGCAGAGTTCCTGCCTTGACCAGCGGCTCGTCCTGATTAGGTATGAATACATCGGTTGCAACAACACGACCCAGTACACGCTCATGCAAAGGCTCAACGATATCACCACCCTCAATAAGAGGCTGCATGAGGATACCTTTATCTGTTCCACAATCGTCTTCAGTAATAACTACGTCCTGAGCAACATCCACCAGACGTCGTGTCAGGTACCCTGAGTTCGCTGTTTTCAACGCGGTATCGGCCAGACCTTTACGAGCTCCGTGAGTAGAAATAAAGTACTGGAATACGTTCAGTCCTTCACGGAAGTTCGCTGTAATGGGCGTCTCAATAATGGAACCGTCTGGAGCAGCCATCAATCCACGCATACCTGCCAGCTGACGAATCTGGGCAGCGGAGCCCCGCGCGCCGGAGTCAGCCATCATGAAGATTGGGTTGAACGACGGTTGTCTTACTGTTTTACCATCACGATCGACTACTTCTTCGGTAGCGATTCTTGTCATCATCGATTTGGCGACCATTTCGTTTGTGCGCGACCAGATATCGATTACTTTATTGTAGCGTTCGCCATTGGTAACCAGACCTGAGCGGAACTGCGATTCTATTTCGCGAACTTCATTATCAGCCTGCTCAATGATTAGTGCTTTATCTTCTGGTATTTCCATGTCTTCAATACCAATTGAAGCACCACCGCGCGACGCATATTTAAAGCCCATATACATCAGCTGGTCAGCGAAAATTACCGTTTCCTTGAGGCCAAATTTTCGGTAACAGGTATCAAGTACCTTTGAGATGGCCTTTTTAGTCATAGGACGGTTGATTTGCGAGAAAGGCATTCCTTTGGGAAGTATCTCGGACATAATGGCTCGACCAACCGTTGTTTCTATCAGTTCTTTTTTACCAGCTTCGCCGTTCTCGTCATACGTCTGCATACGAATTTTGACTTTCGCATGAATATCAATCAAATCTGCTTCGTAGAAGTTCTGAGCTTCCTGTGGGCTTGCAAAGCATTTGCCCTCACCAGGTGCGTTTATGCGTTCACGCGTCAGATAATACAGACCGAGTACAACGTCCTGGCTGGGAACAATAATAGGCTCACCACTGGCTGGTGAGAGTATATTGTTGGTAGACATCATTAATGAGCGCGCTTCCAGCTGAGCTTCAAGCGTCAGTGGAATATGCACAGCCATCTGGTCACCGTCGAAGTCCGCGTTATATGCTGTACATACCAGCGGATGAAGCTGAATTGCCTTGCCTTCAATCAGAACCGGCTCAAATGCCTGAATACCTAATCTATGCAGCGTGGGCGCCCGGTTAAGAAGAATGGGATGCTCGCGAATTACGTCTTCAAGTATATCCCAGACCACAGGCTCTTCACGCTCGACCATTTTTTTGGCTGCTTTGATGGTAGTAGCGAGACCACGGAATTCCAGTTTGCTGAAAATGAAGGGTTTGAATAATTCAAGCGCCATCTTTTTCGGCAGACCGCACTGATGCAGTTTCAACGTAGGGCCAACTACGATAACCGAACGACCTGAATAATCCACACGCTTTCCGAGCAGGTTTTGACGGAAACGACCCTGCTTACCCTTAATCATATCAGCCAGGGATTTCAGAGGGCGTTTATTGGTACCGGTAATAGCACGACCACGTCGACCATTATCCAATAAGGCATCAACCGATTCCTGCAACATGCGTTTTTCGTTTCGGACAATGATGTCTGGCGCGTTAAGATCCAACAGTCGTTTCAGTCGGTTGTTTCGATTGATCACACGACGATACAAATCGTTTAGATCGGAGGTAGCGAATCGGCCGCCATCGAGAGGAACCAGAGGACGGAGGTCGGGTGGAAGAACGGGCAATACGTCCATGATCATCCACTCTGGCTTGTTTCCAGATTCGTAAAAAGCCTCGATCAGTTTCAATCGTTTTGTAATTTTCTTAATCTTTGTTTCTGAGTTGGTCGTTGGCAACTCTTCTCTTAATGAGCGGATCTCATCTTCGAGATCAATTTGTCGCAACAGATCACGAATGGCTTCGGCACCCATACGGGCATCGAATTCATCACCATACTGCTCCATCGCTTCCAGATAGACTTCATCATTGAGCAATTGTCCACGCTCAAGCTCGGTCATACCAGGATCAACAACGACAAATGCTTCAAAATACAGAACACGCTCAATATCACGCAGTGTCATATCCAGCAACAGACCAATACGGGATGGCAGTGATTTGAGGAACCATATGTGAGCAACTGGACTGGCAAGCTCAATGTGCCCCATACGCTCACGTCGAACTTTGGCGAGCGCCAGCTCAACACCGCACTTTTCGCAAATAACGCCACGATGTTTCAATCGTTTGTATTTTCCGCAAAGGCATTCGTAGTCTTTAACAGGACCGAATGTTTTAGCGCAGAACAAACCATCACGTTCAGGTTTGAACGTTCGATAGTTAATTGTCTCAGGCTTTTTAACTTCACCATAAGACCATGATCTAATTAAATCCGGTGAGGCCAATGCAATTTTAATTCGGTCAAATTCTTCTGTCTGACCTTGTTGTTTAAGCATGCCAAGTAAATCACTCATTACCGGTGGTTTGCGTATGGGAGTAGTCAAGTCTATGCCTCCAAAAAATTATAGTCAGAATACATCGTCATGTTTTTAGTCGTGATCCAGTTCGATATCGATACCCAATGCCCTGATTTCTTTCAGCAGAACATTGAATGATTCCGGCATCCCCGGATCCATACGATGATCACCATCGACTATGTTTTTATATATTTTCGTTCTTCCCCCGACATCATCTGATTTGACTGTTAACATTTCCTGTAATGTATAGGCAGCTCCGTATGCTTCCAGAGCCCACACTTCCATCTCACCAAAACGCTGCCCACCAAACTGAGCTTTACCACCCAGTGGCTGTTGTGTAACCAGGCTGTAGGAGCCGGTAGAACGGGCATGCATTTTGTCATCAACCAAATGGTTAAGTTTTAACATGTACATATAACCAACAGTCACAGGGTTATCAAAGCCGCGACCTGTGCGACCGTCTGTCAGCATGGTTTTACCATCACGTCTCAGTCCAGCCAGTTCAAGCATTGATTTGATCTCAGACTCAGAGGCGCCGTCAAATACCGGGGTTGCCATTGGGACACCGGCACGAAGATTGTCAGCCAGTAAAGCGATTTCGTTGTCATCCAGCTGGTCAAGCTCGACACGTTTAGCACCATCATGGTTATAAACCTTATCCAGGAATCCGCGTAGCTCAGCAGTAGAGCTCTTACTGTCAAGCAGGTTAGCAATACGATGACCCAGGCCTTTCGCAGCGAGACCAAGGTGGGTCTCAAGAACCTGTCCAATGTTCATACGCGATGGTACGCCCAATGGATTCAATACGATATCAACTGCCGTGCCATCTTCCATGTAGGGCATGTCTTCAACTGGAACTACAATAGAGATAACCCCTTTGTTACCGTGACGTCCTGCCATTTTATCACCTGGCTGTATGCGACGTTTAACAGCAAGGTAGACTTTTACTATCTTCAACACGCCAGGAGCCAGATCGTCGCCCTGGATTATTTTCTTACGGTTATCGTTGAAACGCTTTTCCATTTCCTTGCCAAGCAGTTCCAGCTGTCTCGCAAGCTGCTCTACATGCTGACTGACGCTGTCGTCTTCAATGCGAATTTCAAACCATTTTTCACGTCCAACAGAATCGAGGTACTCCTGAGTAATCTTTGTACCTGATTTCAAACCAGATGGTCCGCCATTAGCAATTTTTCCAAGAACCAGATTGCTGACACGGTGGTAAATATCTTCTTCGCGAATTCGTCGCTCGTCAATTAAGTCCTTGCGTACGCGGGCCAAATGCTCTTCTTCAATACTTTTGGCACGCTCGTCTTTATCAAGACCGTCTCGAGTGAAGACCTGAACGTCAATAACAGTACCGTTCATTCCTGATGGAACACGCAGAGAGGAATCTTTAACGTCGGATGCCTTCTCGCCAAAGATAGCTCTGAGAAGTTTTTCTTCCGGTGTTAACTGTGTTTCACCTTTAGGTGTAACCTTTCCGACCAGAATATCACCCGCATTGACTTCGGCACCAATGTATACAACACCGGACTGATCGAGACTAGCGAGTGCCGACTCCCCAACATTGGGAATATCCGATGTAATTTCTTCTGTACCCAGTTTCGTATCACGGGCTATACAGGTCAGCTCTTCGATATGGATCGTGGTAAAACGATCTTCCTGAACGATTCGCTCGGATATAAGGATCGAATCTTCAAAGTTATATCCATTCCAGGGCATAAATGCGACGAGAAGGTTTTGACCGAGAGCCAGCTCACCCATATCGGTGCATGGACCGTCAGCGAGAACATCGCCACGCTGAATTCTATCCCCTGTGGATACAATCGGCCGCTGATTGATACAGGTATCCTGATTCGAACGGAAATACTTGGTGAGGTTGTAAATATCAACACCAGCCTCGCCCGCCGTTGTTTCATCATCATTCACACGAACAACAATACGTGATGCATCCACGAGATCAATAATACCACCACGTTTCGCAACAACTGACACACCCGAATCAGAGGCAACAGTTCGCTCCATACCTGTTCCAACGAGAGGTTTCTCAGAGCGCAGCGTAGGTACTGCCTGACGTTGCATGTTCGATCCCATCAAGGCGCGGTTAGCATCGTCATGCTCAAGGAACGGAATCAATGAAGCCGCTACCGACACGATCTGTTTTGGCGAAACATCCATGTAATTAATTTTGTCTGGTGTAGTCAGCGAAAATTCATTTTGATGGCGGCAGGGAACCAAATCAGCAGTAATATTACCCTGCTCATCTACAGCCACACTTGACTGTGCAATGTATTGATCAACTTCCTCAATAGCAGACAGATATTCAATCTCATCTGTTACACGTCCGTTTATTACTTTGCGACAGGGTGTTTCAATGAAGCCATATTCGTTAGTTCTTGCGTATACGGATAAGGAGTTGATCAGACCAATGTTTGGTCCCTCAGGCGTTTCAATTGGACATACTCGCCCATAGTGGGTTGTATGAACGTCGCGAACTTCAAAGCCTGCTCTCTCACGGGTCAGACCACCTGGGCCGAGTGCTGAAACGCGTCGTTTGTGTGTAACGCCGGACAGGGGGTTAACCTGATCCATAAACTGAGACAGCTGGCTGGAACCAAAAAATTCCTTGATTGCTGCTGAAACAGGCTTAGCGTTAATCAGATCCTGCGGCATCAGATTTTCCGATTCAACAAGGCTCAGACGCTCTTTCACGGCGCGTTCGACGCGAACAAGTCCTACACGGAACTGGTTCTCTGTCATCTCGCCAACACTTCGAACACGTCGGTTACCGAGGTGGTCGATATCATCGACGATGCCAATACCATTACGGATATCAATTAAGGTTTTAATGACAGCTAAAATATCGTCTTTTGTCAGCGTTCCCGAACCTGTGTCTTCTTTACGCCCAACACGTCGGTTGAATTTCATACGACCTACAGCTGACAGATCATAGCGATCATCTGCAAAAAACAGGTTCTTAAACAGAGCTTCTGCTGCTTCACGCGTAGGTGGCTCACCAGGGCGCATCATACGATATATTTCTACAAGCGCCTCCAGCTGGCTGGCAGTTGGGTCGATTTTTAATGTATCGGATATATAAGAACCGTGATCCAGATCGTTGGTATAAATGAGTTCAAAGGACAAAACGCCATTTTCAGACATTTTATCAAGCAAATCGGCAGATACTTCTTCGTTGGCCTGTGCCAGCATCTCACCGGTTGACGTGTCAATCACGTGTTTTGCCAGGGTTTTGCCAATCAGGTAGTCACGTGGTACCACAAGATCCTGCATGTTGTTTTTTTCCATGACCTTGATATGACGTGCTGTGATACGTCGGCCCTGCTCTACAATCAGCTCGCCTGTCTCAGGAGATGCAATATCAAATGAGGCAATTTCACCACGAAGACGCGCTGGTATCAGGTTAATATGAAACTCACCGTTCTTAAGGGTACAATGAGTTGATTCAAAAAACTCTGAAAGAATGTCTTCGGTTTCATAACCAAGTGATCGGAGTAAAATACTGACAGGAAGCTTACGGCGTCTGTCGATACGAACAAATACGCAATCCTTGGGATCGAATTCAAAATCCAGCCAGGATCCACGGTAGGGTATAATTCGTGCGGAATAAAGCAATTTACCTGATGAATGCGTTTTACCGCGGTCATGTTCGAAAATAACACCAGGCGAACGGTGGAGCTGTGATACAACAACACGCTCAGTACCGTTTACAACAAATGTTCCTACATCGGTCATCAAGGGCAGTTCACCCATAAATACGTCTTGCTCCCTGATGTCTTTTATGGGTTTGGGTTCACCTGCTGCATCTTTATCAAGAATTACAAGTCTAATTTTTACGCGTAATGGAGCTGAGTAGGTTAAGCCCCGTAGTTTACACTCACGCACGTCAAAGGCCGGCTCGCCAAGCTTGTAGCTGACATACTCAAGGTAGGCGTTACCTGAAAAACTGTGAATGGGGAATACAGATGAAAAGGCAGCATGCAGCCCTGTATTCTGGTTTACGTTAGCTTTTGAATCGGGTGTTAAAAAATCTGCATAGGATTTTATCTGAATATCCAGCAGATTGGGAATGGCCATTTTATCGACCTGCCTACCGAAGCTTTTGCGAAATCGTTTTTTCTCAGCATGTGAATAGTGTTGAGGGTTAGCTTCTGCAATGGCCATGGTAGTTCCTCTGTAAATTATTGGTGATATCAAACACATAAACCCAGCCATGTAGCCATGGCCGGGTATCTTGAAACGTTTACTTCAGTATTACTTAACTTCGACAGCAGCGCCTGCTTCTTCCAGCTCTTTCTTGATGCTGGCAGCTTCGTCTTTGGAAACACCTTCTTTAACAGTAGAAGGAGCGCCTTCAACGAGGTCTTTCGCTTCTTTCAAGCCAAGGCCTGTGATTGTGCGAATGACTTTAATTACGCCAACTTTGTTAGCGCCAAAGCTTGTCATTACAACATCAAACTCTGTCTTTTCTTCAACGGCAGCAGCGGCAGCAGGTGCAGCTACAGCAACCGCGGCAGCGGCAGCAGATACGTTGAATTTTTCTTCCATTGCTTCGATCAGCTCAACAACTTCCATAACACTCATGTTAGAAATTGTATCGAGGATCTCATTTTTTGAAACAGCCATTACTAGCTCCTAAGTTATATATATATGGTTTGATTATGCGGTTTGTTGTTTTTGATCTTTAACAGCAGCAATAGTACGTACCAGTTTGGCATGTGGCTCTGCAAGTGTTCGAACAAATTTCTCAACTGGCGCTTTCATCACGTACATCAATTTCGCGATGGCTTCATCACGTGTCGGCAGGCTGGCAACCATATCAAGTTGTTCAGCACCATACACCTGTCCACCAACAGATAATGCTTTGATTTCAAGCTTATCAAATGACTTGACAAAGTCCTTAAGCAGACGAGCTGCATCACTTGGTGCATCTAAGGATAGTGCAACAAATAATGGACCTACCAATTTATCACTCAGACCTGAAAACTGGGTGTTTTCGAATGCTCTACGTGTGAGCGTATTACGCACAACTCGTAAATAAACACCGGATTTTCTCGCCTGACTGCGTAATTGAGTCATTTGATTTACAGTCAAACCACGATAATCAGCAACTACTGCCGATATTGCTTTGGAAGCAACGGCTGTTACTTCTTCCACTACGGCTTTTTTTGCAGCTAAAGTTACCGTCACGTTAATGACCTCCTGGGTTGTTCAAATCAGCGATACTGATTTGACAGTTTTGGTGGCCGTCTCAGATCTTGACATCGGAGCCGGTTCACCGTCTGCGCAGGAAATTAAGCTTTTCAGCACCTGCGGTCTTCGACAGCATCGAACCATGTCTATGCCGTGAAAGCGTTAATAAAAGGTCATATATCTTACACAGGTATTGATGCAATATCAATAGTCAAACCAGCACCCATTGTAGATGACAAAGTGACTTTCTTGAAATATACGCCTTTAGATGATTGTGGTTTCGCTTTACGAAGATCTACCATCAACGCCGCAACGTTCTCAAGAATATCTTCTGCAGAAAAATTGATTTTACCAACAGTACAGTGAATGATACCGTTTTTATCTGTACGGTAGCGAACCTGGCCTGATTTAGCATCATTAACAGCCGCTTCAACGTTTGTTGTAACTGTTCCAACCTTAGGATTAGGCATCAAACCTCTTGGACCAAGAACCTGGCCTAACTGTCCAACGATTCTCATGGCATCTGGTGTTGCAATGACAACGTCGAAATCCATCTCGCCCTTTTTAATCTGTTCCGCAAGATCTTCAAAACCAACAATATCAGCGCCGGCATTTTTAGCCTTAACCGCGTTGTCGCCTTGTGCAAATACGGCAACTCGAACAGTTTTACCGGTACCTTTAGGCAGGTTGGTGGAAGTACGGACAACCTGATCTGATTTTCGTGGATCCACACCAAGATTTACGCTGATGTCGATACTTTCAATGAATTTTTTGCTGGCAAACTGTTTCAGCAGTTCTACTGCTTCCAGCACATTGTAAAATGTGTTGGGCTTAACGATTTCACGTATTTTCTTTTGTTTTTTGCTAATAGCCATGATAACCCCTTATTGCGCTTCGACCAAACCTTCAACTTTAATACCCATGCTACGTGCTGTTCCAGCAATCGTACGCACAGCTGCATCTAAATCTGCTGCTGTAAGATCTGGCTCTTTTAATTTCGCAATTTCTTCGAGCTTAGAGCGATCCAGAGTAGCAACAATTTTAGTATTGGGATTGCTGCTACCGCTTTGCAGACCAGCGGCTTTTTTCAGCAGTACTGAAGCTGGTGGGGTTTTGGTGATAAAGGTAAAGCTCTTATCACTGTACACAGTAATTACAACGGGGGTTGGCAGGCCTTCTTCCATATTTTGCGTTGCTGCGTTAAATGCCTTGCAGAACTCCATGATATTTACGCCACGCTGACCTAAGGCAGGACCAACTGGAGGACTGGGATTCGCCTTTTTTGCAGGGATTTGCAATTTGATATATGCTTCTATTTTCTTAGCCATTTTGACTCCTTATGGGTATAGCGCCTCAAATAATATGCGATTTGTTATCCACATATTTTTGACAGCTCCCCGTTTAAACAAAACTACGATTTTTCTACTTGACTGAATTCGAGCTCGACAGGAGTAGAGCGTCCAAATATCAGGACAGCAACCCGTAGTCGACTCTTTTCATAATTAACTTCTTCGACCACACCATTGAAGTCGACAAAGGGGCCTTCCTTAACGCGCACAACTTCACCAGGCTCAAACAATATTTTTGGTCTTGGTTTGGTTACACCATCTTCAACGCGTTGGAGGATAGCTCGTGCTTCTTTATCGGAAATAGGGGTAGGTGTCTGGCTTGTACCACCAATAAATCCCAGTACTCTCGGGATCTTGCGGATCATATGCCATGTTTTGTCGTCCATGATCATATTGACCAGAACGTATCCAGGGAAAAATTTACGTGTGCTCTTTCTTTTTTGTCCCGCTCTCATTTCAACAACTTCTTCTGAGGGAACCACTACTTCACCAATTTTATCTTCCATGTCGTGGTGTTTTGCACGAGCTGTAATTTCGCGCATGACAAAATTTTCATAGCCTGAGTAGGCATGAACTACGTACCATTGCTTAACTTTTTGCTCTTCCACGTCGTATCAACCCAAATGTGTTATTTTAGCGATCACCCACATCATTCCGGAATCAATAGCCCAAAGAATGAAACCTGTAACAGTAACCATGATCATAACAATCGATGTTGTTTGAATTGTTTCCTGCCGCGTAGGCCAAACTACTTTTTGCAGTTCAATTTTTGCTTCATTACCAAAAGCGAATACTTGCTGCCCCTGATTAGTAAAAAATCCGAGCAAGCCACTTAATACCAGCCATACAATCCAGATTATCACCTTTACTGGCGATGAAAAATTAAACCCATAGGTAAATAGAAAAGCAGCGGCTGTGACACATATAATGCCAAACCACAAACTAACATCCTTTAAATTTAGAGCCTTATTTATTGAATTTTTCATATCGTTCTGGTTGTTGGCAGGCCAGGAGGGAATCGAACCCCCAACCTGCGGTTTTGGAGACCGCCGCTCTGCCAATTGAGCTACTGGCCTTGACTTAACACATATTGTTATGAGGCTTTTGCCTCATAACAATTTTTTATTACTCGATGATCTTGGCAACAACACCAGCACCTACGGTGCGACCACCTTCACGAATCGCGAATCGCAAACCTTCATCCATCGCAATAGGCGAATGCAGATTGACAATAAGCTGTACGTTATCACCAGGCATAACCATTTCAATACCTTCCGGTAAATCACAGGAACCGGTTACGTCTGTTGTTCTGAAGTAAAACTGTGGGCGATAACCATTAAAGAACGGTGTATGACGGCCACCTTCGTCTTTGGACAGAACGTATACTTCTGCTTCAAACTTGGTATGTGGCTTGATCGTACCTGGTTTTGCAAGTACCTGACCACGCTCAACTTCGTCACGCTTGGTTCCACGCAGCAGAACACCTACGTTATCTCCAGCACGACCTTCGTCAAGCAGTTTACGGAACATCTCAACACCCGTGCAGGTTGTCTTGACAGTATCACGTATACCAACGATTTCAACTTCTTCACCAACTTTAACAATACCTGATTCAACACGACCGGTTACCACAGTTCCGCGTCCAGAGATTGAGAATACGTCTTCAATCGGCAGCAGGAATGGCTTGTCAATGTTACGGACAGGCTCTGGGAAGTAACTGTCCATAGTAGCAACGAGCTTCTCAATGGCTGGTACACCTATATCACTGGTGTCACCCTCAAGCGCTTTCAGTGCTGAACCAACAACGATAGGAATGTCATCGCCAGGAAAATCATATGAACTCAGCAGGTCACGAACTTCCATCTCAACCAGTTCCAGCAGCTCGGCATCGTCTACCATGTCCGCTTTGTTCAGGAATACAACGATGTAAGGTACACCGACCTGACGTGACAGCAGAATGTGCTCGCGAGTCTGTGGCATTGGGCCATCCGCTGCAGATACTACCAGAATAGCGCCGTCCATCTGTGCAGCACCGGTAATCATGTTCTTGACGTAGTCAGCATGGCCTGGGCAGTCAACGTGTGCGTAGTGACGGTTCTGAGACTCATACTCTACGTGTGCTGTTGAAATAGTAATACCACGCTCACGCTCTTCTGGAGCCGCGTCAATCTGGTCGTATGCCTTCGCTGTACCACCATGCAGTTTAGCCATAATTGTGGTAATGGCAGCTGTTAATGTTGTTTTGCCATGGTCTACGTGACCGATGGTGCCCACATTGATATGTGGTTTTTTCCGTTCAAATTTTTCCTTAGCCATCGAAAAATCTCCCCTTAAAAAGTTGATAATGTTATGGTGCCCACAACTGGACTCGAACCAACGACCTCTTCCTTACCAAGGAAGTGCTCTACCACCTGAGCTATGTGGGCCTTAAGCTACAAACTAAATGTGCAATCATCACTAAAAGCATATTTGGAGCGGGTGGTGGGAATCGAACCCACGCTATCAGCTTGGAAGGCTGAAGTTCTACCATTGAACTACACCCGCTTGTATTACTTCTTTTCTATCTGGTGGAGGGGGAAGGATTCGAACCTTCGAAGGCAGAGCCGTCAGATTTACAGTCTGATCCCTTTGACCGCTCGGGAACCCCTCCAAAAAGAACGTCATTTTCTTTCAGGAAAAGACTAATGTCAAGTACGATATACTACGAGGACTTAATTTAATGGTGCTGGCACTAGGAATCGAACCCAGGACCTACTGATTACAAGTCAGTTGCTCTACCAACTGAGCTACGCCAGCAATAGCTTTCACTTTTTAAATCGACAGATTTCTGTCTTGCTGCCATATTGCAGCATTTACTT
>NZ_JBNVZR010000011.1:0-101057 GCF_052527415.1 Legionella navarrensis
AAAAATCAGCTCACGTAGCCCGGATTAGGCGCAGCCGTAATCCGGGACGCCACGGTCATCCTGGCCCGGCTCTACGTATATGGCCGGTTTCCCGGATTACGCTGGCGCTAATCCGGGCTACAAGGGCTGACATCCGCTTTTCGTCCGGTACAAAGGCTCACGTAGCCCGGATTAGGCGCAGCCGTAATCCGGGACGCCACGGTCATCCTGGCCCGGCTTTACGTATGTGGCCGGTTTCCCGGATTACGCTGGCGCTAATCCGGGCTACAAGGGCTGACATCTACTTTTCGTCCGGTACAAAGTAAAAAATCAGCTCACGTAGCCCGGATTAGGCGCAGCCGTAATCCGGGACGTCACGGTCATCCTGGCCCGGCTCTATGTATGTGGCTGGTTTCCCGGATTACGCTGGCGCTAATCCGGGCTACAAGGGCTGACATCCGCTTTTCGTCCGGCACAAAGTAAAAAATCAGCTCACGTAGCCCGGATTAGGCGCGGCCGTAATCCGGGACGCCACGGTCATCCTGGCCCGGCTCTACGTATGTGGCTGGTTTCCCGGATTACGCTGGCGCTAATCCGGGCTACAAGGGCTGACATCCGCTTTTCGTCCGGTACAAAGTAAAAAAATCAGCTCACGTAGCCCGGATTAGGCGCAGCCGTAATCCGGGACGCCACGGTCATCCTGGCCCGGCTCTATGTATGTGGCTGGTTTCCCGGATTACGCTGGCGCTAATCCGGGCTACAAGGGCTGATTTCCGCTTTTCGTCCGGTACAAAGTAAAAAATCAGCTCACGTAGCCCGGATTAGGCGCAGCCGTAATCCGGGACGCCATGGTCACCCTGGCTCGGCTCTACGTATGTGCCCGGTTTCCCGGATTACGCTGGCGCTAATCCGGGCTACAAGGGCTGATTTCCACTTTTCGTCCGGTACAAAGTAAAAAATCAGTTAAAACATGTACATTTAATATTCAGTTAATATTTTCCTGTGATAATAAGTCAAACCTGAATCACTATTCAGATTATTCGCAGAAACCGCAGAAGGAAAATATGATGCCTACTCTTTATATTAAAGCGTTAACTGGTGAAACTCACATTATCGAAAACGAAGTTTCAGACACCGTTCTAGAAATAAAACAGAAAATATTCAGTCAATCCGGGATTCCTGCCGATGAGCAACGGTTAATGTTACCTGGTGGAGAATTAAAGGATACCAGTAACCTGCACGAATGTTTTACCAAGAGCAAAGCAAATCATATACTACTTGTCAGGAAGTTGCCCGACTATAGTCCAGTCGCCCAATCAGAGGTGTCTGTCGCCAGCTCTTCCTCGCCAGTAGCGCCTGAGTACAGCCTTCAATCAGCCAGAGCATCCATTGTTGACGGCATCAGCGACAGCGGCATAAGAGGCGATGTTGACCAGGCGCTGTCGCATCTCTTCCATAAAACAAGGTCTACCCCGGATTTATTTAATCCCTTTGTCTGTGAGATAATTGCTCAACATACTCGGCCTTTGCGATTAGTCATGGCATTCCTGAAGTTCCAGCCCAATGGGAATGATACGGCTTTGATTAAACACATTGCCTCCCTGGGCGATCCATTTACTTATGTCCCAGCTACCCCGGCTCCACAGGAAAGCCCCGTTTCTTACGCGTCATCGTCCACTCCCATTTTGCCTCAGGAATCCCAACCACAGATCAAAGTTCTGGCCTTTGATGTACCGGAAACATTACAGGGAAGTGCCCCACATGATGAAGGAATAAGCGATGCCATCGAACAAAACAAAAATACCAGGCAGGCAGCTCCAATAGCTCCCATTAGCAACAGCTCCTATGTTGTCGGTTTTTTCCCACCAGCTCCCGCTCCCGTTGCTCCACCGGAACAGCCCCTGTCTTTTTCGAAGTATGAGGATCTGCCCAGTGAATTTAGAGCCTGGCTATCTGAAAAAGCCCATCAGGTCAGCGAAACGATCGGGGACAGGGTATCGCCTTTTGAGTACTGGGAACAATGCTCAATCTGGGCTGATATGAACAAGGATGAGCTGATTCAGAGTTATCATGAACAAGCATCCCAATCGGCTCAGCTGCGTTAACATGAGACTATGATCCCGATAACAGCTGACTGAAATGATGTATTATCCTGTCAGCATGCTTAAGATCGCTTTCAGTCGTGTAACTGGCTGAAAGCGCCACAACGTACATACCGGCAGCCTTTGCTGCCTCTATCCCGTGTGGGGTATCCTCTATCACCATACATTCCTCTGGCGCCAGATTCAGCTGCCGGGCTGTTAACAGGTAACCTTCGGGTGAGGGTTTGCCTTGTTGTACATCATCAGAGCTCACAATCGTATTAAAACAGTCTTGCAGGCGCCCTTGTACCAGGTTTGCAAGAACCGTCTTTATTTCATTACGGGTAGAACCAGAACAAATCGCTGTTTTTGATCCCCGACCGGCCGTATGAATGATGAATTCATCAGCAGAATCAATCATGGGCAAATCGGCACAATGCCTGATGATATCCTGATATTGACTGGTTTTTTTGCGTTTAAGCCAATCGACTTCGTCCAGTGAAAAACAATAGGCTCTATCGGCAAAAAAACGGGGAAACAGATCCTTATCCGACAGGCCAAGATATTTTTTTATGTATTCATCGTAGCTTAAACTTAATCCAGTTTTTTCCAGCGCCGAAGCAAAGGCCTGATAGTGTAGTGGTTCACTGTCTAAAATCACCCCGTCGAAATCAAAAATGACACCCTGAAACATGCGATTCTCAGGTTTTTCTCTGTAAAATGACTATAGCTGATAATCGATAGATAACAAGTGAGAGCTGTTTTACCTGGCTGCACAGCCATGACTGGCGAAATGGTCATGCTTGTCTTAAGATTAATATCGTTAAACCTGAAATTTTAAAACCTTACAGTAAAGGATGACTATCATGAAAAGAATAATGACACTTGCTTTGCTTACCGTATTAGCTGGTTCGCTTGCCGGCTGCAACACTGTTAAAGGCGTAGGTAAAGACGTATCAAAAGGCGGTCAGGTTATTCAGCGCGCTGCCAGCTAATGGCTGACAAAACCAGAGTACATAGGTAATTTATCGCCGTCATTGCGGGCATCAGCGAAGCGATCCATGGTTCATATCTGTGAACGTGGATTGCTTCGCTGACGCTCGCAATGACAGTATATTGCGCCTGATCTCCCCCTCGATAACTCGTGACTTATACGCCCTGACATGCTCAAATAACAGACCGTTTATCATGGACTGTCCCATTGAATATTGCGATTGTTGGCTGTGGTATTGCCGGGCCCGCAGCGGCTTTGTTTTTAAAACAACCGGGCGTTGCCGTCAGCGTGTTTGATAAAGTTGCCGATTTGAAACCGGTTGGTGCCGGCTTTCTGCTACAGCCTGCCGGGCTGGATGTATTGAACGCCCTTGGTCTGGCTCAGTCTCTGATTAACAAAGGCGCGGTGGTGTCGGGTTTGCAGGGGCATAATCACAAAGGGAAAATGGTTCTCGATCTGCGCTACGCGGATTTGGTTTCCTGGCATACAGGTCTTGGCATGGCCCGCGCCGTTTTGTATGACGAGCTCTACCAGGCCATGCTTGCGCGGGGGGTTAAGCTTATTCATCCCTGTGACATCAGCGAAATAGACAACGGCCCTGACCAGGTTTTTCTGAAAAACAGCGAAGGAAGCGTTTTTGGCCCCTATGATTGCGTGGTTATTGCCGATGGCTCCCGCTCCCGTCTGCGTCACAGCCTGCCGGGAAAAATACGCGTCAAACCCTACGACTGGGGTGCTCTGTGGGCGATTGGCCATGATCATCAGCAACAGTCTGGCAGCATACTTGAACAGATGTACCGGCACACTGATATCATGGCAGGCATACTGCCCATGGGGTATCAGGATAAGCGACTGCTGCTCAGTTTTTTCTGGAGCCTGCATCAGGCACGCCACCAGGATTGGCTGGACACCCCCTTTCCTCAGTGGCAGGAGCAAGTCATCAGCCTGTGGCCGAGGCTCGCTTCGTTTTTTGAACAGTTTCACTCGCATGAGCAGTTTGCCTTCGCCCGCTACGCCGACATCAGCATGTACCCCTGGCATGACCAGCGTGTGGTTGTGATTGGGGATGCAGCGCACGGCATGAGCCCGCAACTGGGGCAAGGAGCAAATCTGGCCTTGATTGATGCCCAGGTTCTATCGCAGTGTCTTAAGCAGTATCCGGTGCTACAGGCTCTGGCCGTCTATTCCAAAACAAGAAAATCACAATTGAATTTTTATCAGAATGCCAGTCGTTTCGTCACCCCCTGGTTCCAGTCATCCAGTCGTGTCATGGGGGTTTTACGCGATCAGATGCATGGTCTGTTCTGTCGGACACCGCTTATCAGAAAGCAGATGCTGCTGACCCTGGCCTGCATGAAAAAGGGCTATTTCAAAGCCACGGATCTGGACGCCTTTCCGCCAGTGATGTAGGTTTGGCCTCGGCCCAACCTACGGCATATCAGGATCATTGTGATGGATATTATATCAATGTAGCCTGCATTAGAAAAACAGATTTGCAACCCTTAAAGGAGTCATCAACATGGATAAACCGGTCAGAATCAGAGAATTCAGTAAGCTGGGCGAGGACGAACGCGGCAGCACTTTTGAATTAGACTTGCAAAGCAGGCGCGACAGATTCATTTTCATCACACGCCGCCAGGGCAGCATCTCAGGAAATACCTGGCATCAGGGGCAGTTTGCAAGTACCAGTCCCAAACTGTTTTTGCTGTTGTCAGGCAGCATGCGGTTTTCCTGGCGCCGGATTGATGAAGATCAAATCGTAACGCATCAGCTATCCGCTCCCTGCATTGTAGAAGTTGATGCCAGAGTGACGCACCAGGTTGAAGCCCTGAGCGACATCAGCCTTCTCGAATGCAACTCGCTGGCCGATATTCAGCAGGATCGAGTGCCTGAGCCTGTTTTTAATGCTGGCAGCTAAAACAGTGCAGCAAGCCCAAGGCTTATCGTATCTGCAACGCCCGTTTGATCAGTTCGAGCCTGCATGTTTTTAAACGCGCCGTAATCCTGCTCGTGTTCATACTCAGCAAAAAGGGATAAGCCAGGCATTAAACGGTAATATGGTCTGACAATATACCTCATTTGGTTCAGGCCACTTCCAATTTCTGCGGATACCACCGTTTTCGTTGCCAGAATACCCCGAATACCGGTTCTGATAAAAAGATTGTCAGTGAGCTGGGTATCACGGGAAAATTCAGCATCCAGTTTAAAACTGTTGCTGTAATAGTAAGCCCGCAGATTAGTATCGATGAAATAAGGCATCAATCCCTCTACACCAATACCGGGTTGCCAGTAAGGCTTTTGAGCCGGACGATAGAAATAGTTCACTCCGCCTTTTATTGCCCAGAATTGACTGACCAGGCGCCAGTAAAATATATCCATATCGGCATTCTGTACCTCACCTTTCTCCATTTCGGCATCGTTTACATACAGTTCAAGCCGATTGTAATCCTGACCATACAAGCCGTTAAAAGTCAGTTTCTGCACGTTGTGGAACGGATCCTCGCCCAGCTCGAGATAGCTGGCTTTGTAAAGGCTCATGGCGTGCGGCATGGGATGATGAACCAGAGACGCATCAACGGGCTCTTTATCAACGCGGACAATCGGGCGATTAACAAAGGCGCTCTGTTTGATGACATGCTCCGGTTTTTCTTCGCCCTTGACGAGCTCAATCAGGGTACTGTACTGAAAAACCCGGGTCATGCCGCTCATCATGTGGTAAAGAAGGTGGCAGTGAAACAGCCATTGTCCACTGGCATCGGTATCAAGATCGGCGGTTATGGTCGCCCCCGGCGGCACGTCAATTGTATGCAGCAGGGGATCATAGCGTCCATGTCCGTTACGCAGAATGAACCAGTGCCCATGAATGTGCATGGGATGACGCATCATGGATGGATTGGTGAAAATAAAACGATATCGTTTGCCTGGCTCCAAAAGGATAGGCTTCGCTCTGTGTTCTGGTACTCCATTGATAAACCAGATATAGCGGTCCATATAACCGAATAGTTCCATTTTAATGACCTGGCTTACCGGCTTGTCAGGATCATTGGTTTTAACAGCGGCCTTTAAATCCTGATATTTTGTTCCAACGGTTTTGGCTGGAGATGGCGAATAAGGCGAAAAGCTGTCGCCCTTGATGCTGGGTTCAACTGGCATGCTCATGGATCCCATATCCATAGAACTCATATCCATCGAACTCATGTCCATGCTCCCCATATTCATATTATGGTGAGCCGAGTGATCCATCATTAACGTCATCATCTCCCGCATGACCGGCAGTGGCTCTGGAAACGGTGTAACCCCTTTGTAATTCACAGGCTGATCCGTTTTGGTGATTAAGGCACCATAAGCGGCACCAAGAGTATCAATGGATTCAGCATAAATGATATGAGGACGGTTCTGTTTGATTTTGACCAGCACATCATAGGTTTCGCCGGGCGCTATCTTAAATTCGTTTATGGTATAAGGTGTGACATCATTACCCTGAACATGCACCATCTGCATCGATGTTCCAGGAATTTTTACATTAAAAATGGTGCTGCCGCCTGCCCCGATAAAACGCAGCCTGACCACATCGCCCGGTTTTACCAGAGCCGTCCAGGGAGAGGCGTTGGGTTTTCCATTTAATAAAAAAGCGTCATAGGCTACGTCGCTGATATCATATAGACTCATTCGCATCTGCTGCATCATTTTATAATCATCAACGATTTTTTTCCGCTCGCTGCGATCCGCTTTACGATAGTCATGAATAAATCTGGCCAGGGAGGGCTGCAGCGGAAAATCAGGGGAGTAATAGTCCCCTTCTCTTTTAAGATTGGCTACTATTTTTTCTGGTGCCGTATTACTCCAGTCGGACAGAACAATCACATAATCCCCGTTATATTTATAATCAGGAGCCGTATCTGGATCGATAATGAAAGCGCCGTATAACCCCTGTTGTTCCTGTAACCCTGCGTGAGCATGATACCAATAGGTACCCGCCTGCTCTAAGTTAAACTGATACTGAAAAACACCGCCTGGAGGAATACCGCGCTGGGTTACGCCCTGAACACCATCCATTTGCCAGGGCAGAATCAAGCCATGCCAATGGATAGCCGTTTCTTTGTCCAACCGGTTGTGAACATTAATGGTAACCCTGTCGCCTTTTTTAAAATGCAGAGCTGGCGCAGGAATGCTGCCATTGACCGCGATAGCCTGCCTGATTTTTCCAGCAAAATTTACTGTTTTGTACTCTACGGTCAAATTGATGATGCGATGAGCCGCCATGGCAGGCTGAAGAAAGAGCGGTGATGCCATGAACCACAGGGTTATTTTTAAAAAAAATAAGAAAGAATCAATCCCTGTTCTTTTAAACAAAATCTTCCTCCATTGCGGCCTGCAGGGTACAGCCACAGGATATCTAATAAAATGTCATGATACGTTAACAAGCCCTGCCTGACGTGTAAAGGCTGGATGCGCCCAGGGCTGTCCCATCTTAATTAAACCGAAGTTAATCAGTTGAGACGATCTGCTCCCTTCTCCCTTGAGGGAGAAGGGCTGGGGATGAGGGAGGTGGGTGTGGCACTGTCTCGAGTAAATCAAGAATGCCGTCCATCACACCCTGTATATTTTTAAAAACCTCATGGTTCCATAGTAGCAAAACTCGATACCCACAGCTTTCCAAATATTTGGTTCGTAGCAAGTCATACTCAATAGCATCCATAGGCTGACCACCATCAAATCCAGGAGGTCTAATAATGTCGGGATCGCCGTTATCTCACTAGATTTTTCATCGACTTTTTGTTGTGCCAAAATCAACCGGGCGCCAGTGGCAAATGCACTTACCATATGAGTTGCGGATATTTCGCAAGCCGCATCCATGTGTTTATTCATGGGCGTGCCACACCCACCACCCTCATCCCCAGCCCTTCTCCCTCAAGGGAGAAGGGAGCAGAGCGTGCCAACTGATTAACTTCAGTTCAAATTAAGATGGGACAGCCCTGTGGATGCGCCAGCCGCCAATATCCTGCCGGAGCGCCATCCTAATTAAACCGAAGAGCACCGCTGTTTGATAAGGTATCGTGAATTTCCCGCGCTTCATCGGATTCTGGATGCATCAATAACGTACTGAGCTGCTCACATGGCAGTTCCAGTAGGGCATCCGCGCTGATGGATTCATCTTCTGTGACCAGGGCCAGGACCCGTCGGGCCTGTTGCAGCAACAGCGATAAAACAGCGACATTTGTATTCAGTAATGTCTCGGCAGGAATATCGCAGCCACATATCAGATGATTAATTAAATTATCCAGTCTTTCAAACACAGCATGAAACACGGGAAGCGGTAGTTCCTGCAACTGCTCAAGTGTGACAGACGTGTGGATCAGCAGATACAGCGTATTATCTACATCGTTCAGGATACATTCCAGGCGTGTCTTATCCGTCGCCAGCAACGAATTCACCAATATCGGCACGCCCTTGATCAAGCGCAGATACTTATCAGCATGTCTTATAACCAGAGGAATACTGGGGCTTTGCGAAACGAGCAAGGCCGGCAGCCAGCCACGATTTTCCTGCGACAGCGGAGCCAGGAAAGAGGCGTTATCCAATAATCCGGTCAGAATAGAGGGCTCCAGTCTGGAAAGCATCCCGCTTGACATGTAACAGCTGTTCATCAGTATTGAGGTCTCGTCAGGGTTGTCCAGCAAGAGACTGAGGCGCTCACAATCGACCTGGAAAAGGCTTTCACCCGTGAAGAGCGTTGTACGCAGAATGGCACGCAGTGCCGGTAAATACTGCATGGCCAGGTTAAGCTTTAACTCATCGGTCGCGAGAATTTCCATCTCCCTCTGAGTCATGCCTGAACACTGAATCAGCTCGCATGCCCGCCGGCCATGCCAGTTAACAATTGACAGGTACTCGGGATGTTCATCAAAAATTTCCGTGTAATAGCTTATCCAGTGGAACATTTGCGACAGTGGAAGCTCCAGATCAAAACACCACAGCGAACAGGGCTCAAGACGACTTTCTACGTCTCTTCTTGCGTTCATCAACTCCCCCAGTTCAAACAGATTTCCCTGTTTCAGCCTGTCTACGGTTGGTTGAATGACCTGCCTGAACGCCTCACGATCATCCTGACTTAAAGACCAGTCATTAAGTTGCTTTAATGCGCCAATACTGACCAATGAGGGGCCGCCTTCCGGGCGATACAGTAAATCCAGCGATTTGAGAAAAGAATCGCAATCCAGGGTAAGGGCCCGTTCGAGATAAAGCAGCTTCGTACCCGCATCCATGCTCGCGTCTTTCATCACAGGCTCTATACAAACACTGTGCAAACTGGGAAATTGACTTAATATTTTTTCAGGCATGACGAGGTTCACAGACACAAAAATTGTGCAAAAGTATACCTACCCAGCAAAGATGAGTCAAACATGGACAGGAGGGATGTTTAAAAGGCATTCCCAGCCTCGAAAATAGCGAAATATCAGATATATGTTATTATTAAAATTGCATGACAAACAATATTTAATGGACGAATACGGATGAATGCAAAGCACTATCAGATAACAGGCTCGCTGTCCCCTTCGAACCGCTACATTCTGTCGCCGGAGGCCATGCTTTTTCTGACAACCATGGAACGCTTTGCCCGCGCCAGGCGAAAGGAACTTCTGCTGGAGCGACAGAAAAGACAGGCACAGTTTGACCAGGGAATTTTTCCCGATTTTTCTGAAGAAACAGCCGGGATTCGCAACGGCAACTGGACCGTGAACAATACCCCCCCGGACTTAATGGACAGACGCGTCGAAATTACCGGACCTGTTGACAGAAAGATGATCATCAACGCGCTAAACAGCGGTGCCAGGGTATTCATGGCTGACTTTGAGGACTCCAACTCACCAACCTGGAGCAACTGCCTCGAAGGCCAGGTCAACCTCTGTGATGCCGTAAATAAAACCATCACCTATACCGATCCCCAATCGCACAAAGAGTACCACCTTAATAAAAATCATGCCGTTTTAATTGTTCGCCCCCGCGGCTGGCACCTGGATGAAGCGCATGTTCTGATTGATGGCGAACCGATGTCCGCCTCTCTGTTTGACGCCATGCTTTACCTGTTTCACAACGCAAATGCACTGCTCGCACAGGGAACGGGACCCTATTTTTATCTGCCTAAACTGGAATCGCATCAGGAAGCCCGACTCTGGAATGATGTGTTTATCAAAGCCCAGGAACTGTTAAATCTGCCACAAGGCAGCATCAAAGTGACGGTGTTGATTGAAACCATCACCGCAGCCTTTGAAATGGACGAGATCATCTATGAATTGCGCGATCACATTGTAGGATTAAACTGCGGCCGCTGGGATTATATTTTTTCCTTCATTAAAAAATTCCGCAATCACGCAGCCTGCGTGCTGCCGGATAGACAACAGGTCACCATGACCTGCCATTTCCTCAGCGCCTACGTTACCCTGTTAATCAATACCTGCCACAAACGCGGAATCCACGCCATGGGTGGCATGGCCGCACAAATCCCGGTCAAACAGGATGAAAAAGCCAATCAGGAGGCCATGGCGCGCGTGTACGCAGACAAACAGCGTGAAGCGCAGGCAGGACATGATGGCACCTGGGTAGCTCACCCAGGCCTCATCCCGATTGCTCTGGAAGCTTTCGATAAATACATGCCCGAAGCCAATCAGCTGTCGAAAATGCCAGATGTTTCGGCGCTCAGCAGCCGGGATTTGCTGGCGGTACCGGCGGGTGATGTCAGCGAACAGGGCGTCAGGACCAACATCACAGTAGCCCTGCTCTATCTGGAATCCTGGCTGACGGGAAATGGCTGCGTCCCCATTCGCAATCTGATGGAGGATGCGGCAACGGCAGAAATCTGTCGCGCCCAGTTGTGGCAGTGGCTGAAGTTTTCAGCCCGCCTGTCTGACGGGAACGTATTAAACCCCGCCCTGTTACAACGTTTTTTTGAGGAGGAATACCAGCTTCTTCACGCGCAGCATCTAAAGGAAGAACGTCCAACAGAGGCGCTGTCAAAAGCTGATACTTTATTGCGGAAAATGGTTTTTGATCCTGTGTTTTGTGATTTTCTCACAACCCAGGCCTATGATAATTTAATCAATCAAAAGGTGCCGTCATGAATGCGACCGATCAAATCAGCGAATTAACCAAAGACTGGGAAAACAATCCCCGATGGAAGGGTGTTGTGCGTCCTTACAGCGCAGAAGACGTGGTCCGATTAAGGCCTTCCCTGAAGATGGAATATTCTCTGGCCATGCATGGCGCCCATAAATTCTGGAATCTTCTGCAGCAAAATAAACCCGTCACGGCTCTGGGCTGTCTGACGGGCAACCAGGCCATTCAGGCCGTTCAGGCCGGACTGAAAGCGATTTACTGCTCCGGCTGGCAGGTTGCCGGCGATAACAACTCATCAGGGCAAATGTACCCCGACCAAAGTCTTTATCCCGTTGATTCCGTCCCCAGGCTGGTGGAAAGCATTAATAAGGCGCTGCAGCGAACAGATGAAATTCATGGTCTTGATAACGACAGAAGCATTGATTGGTACGCCCCGATCATTGCCGATGCAGAAGCCGGCTTTGGCGGCAATCTCAACGCCTTTGAATTGATGAAACACATGATTCGCGCAGGTGCTGCCGCGGTTCATTTTGAAGATCAGTTATCATCAGCCAAAAAATGCGGTCATATGGGCGGGAAGGTTTTGACTCCTACCAGCGAAGCCGTCAACAAACTGATAGCAGCCCGTCTGGCTGCAGATGTCTGCGGCGTTCCAACCCTCATTATTGGCAGAACAGATGCCAATGGCGCCAATTTAATTACCAGCGACTTTGATGACAATGACAAGCCCTTTTTGACAGGACAACGTTCCAGCGAAGGCTTCTACTACGTTAATCAGGGAATAAAACAGGCTATCAGCCGCGGTCTGGCCTATGCACCTTATTCCGATATCATCTGGTGCGAAACAGCCAAGCCCAACCTGGCAGAAGCACGTGAATTTGCCGAAGCCATTCATGCCAGATTTCCGGGTAAACTGCTATGCTACAACTGTTCTCCCTCGTTTAACTGGCAGGCCAATCTGGACGAAAACGATCTCAGAACATTCCGGGAACAGCTGTTCGCCATGGGATACAAATACCAGTTTGTAACACTGGCTGGCTGGCACAGCCTGAATCTGGGCATGTTTGAAATTGCCAAACATTACAACGAATCCGGCATGTACGCCTACTCGCAAATGCAGCAACGTGAGATGGGGCAGGAAAAATCAGGCTTCCGCGCTACCAGGCACCAGGCCTTTGTCGGCACCGGATACTTCGATGCCGTGCAAAATATCATTATGCAGGGACAAAGCACCACAACAGCCCTCAAAGGCAGCACAGAAGACGAGCAGTTCCAGCACTGACAGCGACATCCGAATCCCCGCGGCGAAGGTCGCGGGGTCTGAACAACCAACCCATTTACCCACCACTGACACCCCCTCTTTCACTCAAGAAAGCCCTGCTCAGACAGAAACCCAGGCAGACAAAAACGGCAAAAACCGGAGCACGTCCCCGGCAGGAATTGAACAGTTAGATCCCCCGCCTGGGCGGGGGAATGGGGAGGTGTTATTTTACAGGGGTGGCTTTCAGGATTTTTGAACCAGATCCATCAAGTTGTCCAAGGGCATTGATGTATAAGGTCTGTGAACGGAGAACCCCATTGATGATTGAGGCAGGTGCCTGAAGCACTGGATCGTTGATCAAGGGTTGAAAGCTTAATGCGCCAGGTGCGTCAAGATTAGCAGATAAGAGCTGTTGGCCGCTGGCAGGCTGAATAAACGCCGCTGGGCAAAAGCCAGGGATATTCTGCTGACAACCGATAAATCTGGAAAATCCGACAAACCCAGACAAAGTATTGGCGACAACCAGTTTCCTTCCGTTAACATTGAAGAGGTCGTCAACAATCTGGATGGCTTCGAGCTGTCTGTCCTGAGCAGAAAGATTCAGTACCACACTTTGTGTGCCCGCAGAACCGTTTAATCTGACCGGAACGGCAATAACGCTGCCCGTATCAAAGTTGGTCGCATATAACACATTTTTTAATTTGTCATAGTCAAGCCCAACCACACCAAATCCCCTGCCGCTTAATGGTGAACCGAGCAAAATGTCGATCGGATTGCCAGCAAGAAAGTTCGGGGAGCTTCCGGCATCGGTTCCAGCCCACAAAGCACCTTTTTTGTTGAACAGGTTGATTTTCCAGACATTCCCCATTTGCGCATCGGCAAGATACAGGTTGCCATAACCGTCAAGGGTGACACCATCAACGAATCGCAAAACCGGACTCGTTGTCTGACCAATCGCTGGGAACAGTTTTTTACAGGTGTTGCTGGAGTCGAGCGCACAATGACCACCACCGGCAGGTACGACCCATACCCCATTCATGTCGGTTGGATTCTGCGTGCTGTCAACGGATCGAAAAGAGACGTAAAGGTTTGCCAGGGCATCCATGGTGACACGAAACGCTATGTTGTTATTGTCAATCGCAGCCGGGTCGTCATTACCAATATCAATGGTCGCATAAAGAGAGGCCTTGCCCGCTGGGGTAATTTTGAATATCTTGCCCTTGGGTAAAGACATGGTGACATAGATATTTCCCAGTATGTCTCGGGTAGAGCCTGCAACATTACAGGTATAATTTCCATTTGAAACAGGGCAGTTTGCCTGAGCAAACGCACTGTTTGTCGACATATCAAGCAGTGTTGAAATATTATAGGTGGGTGGGGTGCTGTCTGCATAAGCAAAAGCGGAGCAGGCGGTCATGGCTGAAAACATCATGCTTTTTAATATTTTCATGATCGAATCCTATTGTCTGAGTGGTAAAGCCGAATTTTTTTAAGATAACACCGAGGAAACTTAAAAAAAACAGAGTGACGACAGAATCATCACTCACATGATTGAGAATAGACGAGCGCGGAGGCTTCTGCAAAGAAAATCGATTCAAAATAAAATCTATTTGACCGATATTTGACCGATCGTTTGTCGTCACCAATCGCTTTACATAACAGGACACAGGCTATAAGCTTAAAAAAATACATTATGTATTCATGGTATTAACAGGAGAGCCTTCATCCCGTCAGGACGAAAACATACCAATCAGGGAATAGAATTCATGCATCATAGTCTGCCGCTCATCTCAACCATCGCTACAGCCCTTGGTTTAGCCCTGTTAATGGGCTTTATCGCCGTCAAAATCCGTCTTCCAACGCTGGTTGGCTACCTTGTTGCCGGGGTAATCATTGGCCCATTTACGCCCGGTTTTGTAGCCAATGCCGGTATTGCGGCCGAACTGGCTGAAATCGGCATTATGCTGCTGATGTTTGGGGTTGGACTGCATTTTTCGCTCGAGCATTTACTGGAAACCCGAAAAATTGCCCTGCCGGGTGCTTTGCTGCAGATTGTGGCGGCCACGCTGATGGGTGCAGCACTGGCCATCTGCTGGGGATGGGGCTGGGCAAGCGCGCTGGTATTTGGACTTGCCTTGTCTGTAGCCAGTACCGTTGTACTTATTCGCGCACTCGAGTCTCAGGGCATTCTCGGTAGTTTCAACGGGCAAATCGCGGTAGGCTGGCTGATTGTAGAGGATCTCGTTATGATCCTGGTCCTTGTTTTTCTGCCCTTGCTGGCAGGCTGGGCAGGCTCTCACCCGGTTGATGGAGAAAGCAAAAATCTGTGGTGGGTACTGGGCCTGACTTTATTTAAAATGACGTCCTTTGTCATCGTCATGCTGTTGGCCGGGCGCTGGGTTGTACCCAGACTGCTGTGGCATATTACCCGCACCGGCTCCCGCGAATTATTTACCCTGTCAGTCATTGCCGCTGCTCTTGGCATTGCCTTTGGCGCCTCTCGATTATTCGGCATGTCCTTCGCGCTGGGTGCTTTTTTTGCCGGCATGATCATGAGGGAATCCAAATTCAGCCGGCGGGCAGCCGAAGAATCCCTGCCCTTTCGCGATGCGTTTGCTGTCTTATTTTTTGTGTCAATCGGCATGCTGTTTAACCCCGGTATTTTTATCTCGCAGCCCCTGGAAATTCTCGCTGTGGTAGCCGTTATTGTTGTCGGAAAATCCCTGGCAGCCGCCCTGCTGGTCATTGCCCTGCGCTACCCATTAAATACGGCTCTCACCGTGTCAGCCAGCCTGGCTCAGATTGGCGAATTCTCCTTTATTCTGGCCGGACTGGGTGTGCATTTGAAATTATTGCCAACGGATGGCCTTGAACTCATTATTGGCGGCGCGCTGCTGTCCATTGCCATCAATCCTTTTGTTTTTAAAATCATCGAACCCTTACAGACATGGCTGAGAAGCAAGGCGTCATGGACGGATCCCTACACGCAATCCATCGATCCCCTCAGCAGCCTGCCCATGTCGACAGACGCGAAGTTTCTCTCCGGACAAGTGGTTCTGGTAGGATATGGCCGGGTTGGCAGACGCATTGAGCGCATACTGGCGCAACAGGAATTGCCCTATGTGGTGGTTGATCAGGATCGCTGTCTGGTGGAGCAGCTGGGCAAACGAAAAATCGTTGCCGTCTATGGTGATGCTTCCGATCCCAACGTACTGATTCAAGCCCATATAGCCCGTGCCGGCATGTTGGTTATCGCAACATCGGATACCTTCAATGTCAGACAGATGATCCATATCGCACATCAGCTCAACCCCAAAATTGAAATCGCTGTCCGCGTACAAAGTGAAGAAGATGCCTTACTGTTAAAACAGGATCATGATTTTGAAGGAAAATTCTTTTTCAGCGAACGTGAGCTGGCTCATGGCATGAGCCGCTATATTTTAAACCGCTTTGGCATGTCATGGCCTGGATAATGAGCACGGAACAACATAGTTGATGCTGCCTGTCCCCGCTTATGACATAATCTATCCACAATTTTATTGATTTCGAGGATTGTTCATGTCGACTGATATTCGATGGATGCAGCGTTTTAATAATTATAAAAATGCCCTCAGCCAACTGGAATCGGCTGTTCTGTTATCCAGACAACGTGAGTTATCAGCCCTTGAAAAGCAAGGGCTGATACAGGTATTTGAATTTACGCATGAGCTGGCGTGGAATGTAATGAAAGACTACTTTTCTTACCAGGGCAATCCTGATATAACCGGCTCCCGTGATGCGGCCAGAGAGTCGTTTGCCAAAGGTCTGATTACCGATGGTGAAGGATGGATGGAAATGATAAAAAGCCGTAATCAGACATCACACACTTATAATCAACTGATAGCTGACGAAATCGTTGAAAAAATAATTAATCTGTATTTTCCGCTTTTCACCGATTTTGCTGGACACATGCAAGCTTTTTTTGATGATAACCTATGAACTATGGACTGAATAAGGCTGTAATAGACAAACTGCAGGCGCTGTTCGCAACATATCCTCAAATCGAGCGGGTTTTGTTGTTTGGTTCTCGAGCAATGGGTAATTTTCGAACCGGCTCAGATATTGACCTGTGTATTGAATCTCAATCACTTGATTTAACGCAGCTTCTGCGAATTGAAAATGAAATTGATGATTTGTTGTTACCCTGGAAATTTGACTTGATTTTGAAAAGCAAAATTGATAACCCGGCGCTTCTTGAACATATCAGGGACAAAGGGATTGTTTTCTATACTCATACGGATGACTGACTCATGGATTTTGATTTGATTGTTTTGGGCGGTGGCAGCGGCGGAATTGCCAGTGCGGTTCGGGCTGCGCGTTATGGCGCCAGGGTGGCGGTAGCTGAAGTGAGTCATTTAGGCGGCACCTGCGTTAACCAGGGTTGCGTCCCTAAAAAGGTGATGTATAACGCATCGTTTATCGCCGATATGCTGCGTAAATCATCCGACTATGGTTTTGACCCGGTCAGCATTCATCTCGACTGGAAAACGCTGGTGCAAAAGAGAAACGCATACGTCGACAACCTGCGCAGCCTCTACGCCCGGCGCTTCAGCGACAACAACATTACCCACCTGGCAGGAAAAGGGGTATTTGTTGATGCCCACACCATTGAGGTGGCAGGAAAACAGTACCAGGCGAAGCACATCATCATCGCCACGGGAGGGGAGCCAGACAAGGCCACCGATATGCCCGGAGCTGAACATTGCATCAATTCAGATGGTTTCTTTCAGCTTTCACAGCGGCCAGACAAGGTGGCGGTAATTGGCAGTGGCTACATAGGCGTAGAGCTGGCCGGCGTATTGCACAGCCTTGGGGCGGAAACGCATATACTTCTGCGTGGACAGCGGCCATTAAACCGCTTTGATGCGATGCTGGGCGACACCCTGCTGGAAATCATGCAGCAGCAGGGAATACAGGTACATCTGGATCACCAGGCCTGTCAGATTCTTCTGCAAAACGATGGTCGAAAAAGCATTCGATGCCAGAATGGCAGCCTTATTCGCGATCTGGATACCGTGATTCTGGCCATCGGCAGAACACCACGCACCGCCGACCTGAATCTTGACGCGATAAACGTGGCTCGTGACAGGAAGGGATTAGTCAAGGTCGATGCCTGGCAGAATACCTCGGTACCCGGCATTTATGCCATTGGCGATGTCACCAGCGCACCAGCCTTAACCCCCGTTGCCATCGCGGCTGGACGAAAACTCAGTGATCGCCTGTTTGGTAAGCAGGAAAAAGCCCGCCTCGACTACTCATCTGTCTGCTCGGTGGTTTTCAGCCATCCTCCCATCGGCAGCGTAGGTCTGAGCGAACAGGAAGCAATTGCTCAGTTCGGTGAGGATAATATCAGAATCTATAAAACCCGTTTTAATCCCATGTTTGACGCCCTGAGTCAGGAAAAAACGCCAACGGCGATGAAACTCGTTACCCAGGGTCCACAGGAAAAGATTGTTGGCCTGCATGTTATTGGTTATGGCGCAGACGAAATGCTGCAGGGATTTGGCGTGGCCGTGCGCATGGGAGCCAGCAAACAGGATTTTGATAACACCATCGCTATTCACCCCACCAGCGCAGAAGAGCTGGTCACCATGACCTGAGACCAGCCCCCCCTCTTCCAGAATCCGGAAGAAGGGGCTGGCTTGTACCATAAGCTTATTTCAACGAGGCCATATCAATGACAAAGCGATAACGAACATCGCTTTTTAACACGCGCTCATAAGCCTTATTCACGTCTGGCATGGAAATTAACTCAATGTCGGATGTGATATTGTGTCTGCCACAGAAATCAAGCATCTCCTGCGTTTCTTTCAAACCACCAATCAAAGAACCGGCAAGACTGCGTCGTCCACCAATCAGGGAAAAGGCACCAACTGGAACGTTCTGATCCGGCACACCAAGCACCACCATGGTGCCATCGCGTTTTAACAGAGTCAGGTAAGCGTTCCAGTCAATGCCGGCCGACACCGTGCAGATGATCAAATCAAACTGACTGGCCAGTTTTTTAAACGTCTCTGGATCCGAGGTCGCGTAAAAATGATCGGCACCCAGACGCCTGCTGTCTTCTTTCTTTTTATCAGAGTGACTGAGAACCGTCACATCCGCTCCCATGGCGTGCGCGATTTTAACGCCGATATGCCCAAGGCCACCAAGACCAAGGATGGCGACTTTTTTACCTGGTCCGGCTTTCCAGTGTCGTAATGGCGAATACAGGGTAATACCGGCACACAATAGGGGAGCCGCAGCGTCCAGTGGCAGGTTATCAGGAAGGCGCAGGACAAAATCCTCATTCACCACGATGGCCGTAGAATATCCGCCCTGATTCATGGTTTTACCGTCGAGTGACATGCCGTTATAGGTGTAACTCCCCCCGTTTTCACAATATTGTTCCAGATGCTCCTGGCAACTGTCGCAGGTGCGGCAGGAATCTACCAGACACCCCACCCCCACATGATCGCCTGCTTTGAATTTTGTGACGTTTTTACCAACCTTGCTGACGATCCCGACAATTTCATGACCGGGAACCATCGGAAACATGGAACCGCCCCATTCATCGCGGGCCTGATGAATATCACTATGGCAGATACCGCAGTAATGAATGTCTATCAACACATCATCATTTCCAACCTCTCGTCGTTCAAAAGCAAACGGCGCCAAAGGCGTTTTTGGATCAAATGCGGCGTAGCCTTTAACTGGAATCATTTTAATATCCTTATTGTCAGCGAAGTCATAAATCATAGATTGAATGGCGATATTTTGCAAAAAACACCCCCTTGTGCACATAAGTAGAGCATTATGTTATGCAATTATACATTTTATTATCTATACTCAGCAGGCATAGGCAACGGAGGGGGGATACACCATGAGTTCAAATGAACCCGAACGCTGTTCACGCTGTACCATCGGTCTGCTCACGATGGCCTGTCAGACCGCTTATATGCTGCGAGAGAATAACCTTGTTGACCTTACCGGCAGTCCCCGGCATCACCGCACCCTGACGGGGCTCGCAAAACACGGTTATGCAATTACTCGCTCGATTGCGCCTGAAAGTGCCGGCGGCCAGGGCCAGACACCTCTGGCGGCCCTGTGCCTCGAACCTCAGGACAGAACAAGTCCCATCATCATTTCATTTCGCGGCACCAACACCCGCAGTGACCTGGTTTCCGATGCCAGACTGGGAACGCTGGGCGTGGTTGAAACGGATTTTCGTAATGCCGCCTTCGAGTTTTATGAGGCCGTGCGCAGGGAACATCCCGATCGGGAAATCGTTCTGACGGGTCATTCTCTGGGCGGCCATCTGGCCCAGTACGTGGCAGCTAAAGCCTATAACACAGACGCAGACCTGCAAAAACGTCCGCTGATTCATGTTCGAACCTTTAACACGGCTCCCATCAACACCAGGCACAGTCTCGTGTTTGAGCATCGCCCGGAATTACTGACGCAGTTTATTAACTATCGACTGTCTTCGGATGCGGTCAGCGATCTGCCGCTGCAAAAATACTACGGCCGATCGTTTGTGTTTCGCTGTGACAGAGGGATACTGGACTCTCACGCCATCCAGACGCTGGTGCAGTATTTGCCAAGGGCGGTTTTAAATCAATCTGTGGGAGGCGGGGTGGAGTCGAGCAGCAGACATAACAGATTGCTGGAGTTAACACTGGGGAGCCGCCACACCTATCAGTCGCGGATTGAGGCGCAGTTTTTTTCCCGTTATCGTGCCGGTTCAAAAAATCTGGAAAAAATGAAATCTGCCCTGCCTGATATTTTTGAAACGCTGAGAACAAAACAATATGACGAGGCCATACCCAGACTGCGCGCACTGCGGGAGGAAATGGATGGCCGGGTATCAACGGGTATGATTCGCGATCTTCTTAACGAAACGAGGCAGGAAAGGAGAAGCAGTCAGGACGAGGAGTTTACAAACGAGGCAGATTACAGCCGCCAGGTTAAAAACTGATGCCGATGATCAGATTTGGATGGTTCAGGCACTTTCTGAAATATGTACTATACTCATCTGGCTCAAACAACAAACAAAGGGAATATATCATGTACAAAAAAATACTATGGACAATTGCTTTGGTCAGCTCGCTGCTCTTCAGTCAAAACATATTAGCTAATCATTGGGGCTGTGGTGAGGGCATGCAGAAAATCATGGCGGGTCTTAACCTTGATGATGCTCAAAAAGCCAAACTGAAACCCATTATGGATCAGCTTAAATCAGGCATGATGACCATGGGTACTCAAATGGATGCGCTGGATAAACAAATCGATGCTCAGGTTAATTCAGACAAAATGGATGCCAATGCCTTGAATGGTCTGGTTGATCAAAAAGCCAAACTGATCGCTGATGCCATGAAGGCGAAACTGATGGCGAAAAACCAGATTATGGCCATCCTCACTCCAGAACAAAAAGCGACTATGCAAAGTAAAATGCAGGCAATGAAAGATAAAATAGCCGCTCATTTCAAAAGCTGTCAGGATCAGGACTAATCAGCCGTTATGATTAAATCCTGGGACAGGGTGGACGTTGCCGTAGGTTGGGCCTTGGCCCAACAATTAGCCTGAGTGCCCATTCCATGTTGGGCCAAGGCCCAACCTACGGCATATCAGGATTTTTGACGCTCCAGCCTTTGCCAGGGCACTAATCCAAACCTCATCTGACACCGGAAAAAGAAAGGGTCAACGATTCTTCCAACTGCCGGGATGGGAAAAAATACTCTATTGCCTCTTTCAGGTTGCTGTTTAAAACATAAGGAAGCTCATGCTCCTGTGCTTCACGTTCATCAATTGACACCCATTGCCCGTTACGCAGCGCCATACAGGGATTTTGCATTCGTTCGCTGCTGATTTCACTGGTCGCCCAGCTAAAAAACCTGTTTAACCTTACATCCACCTGACTGAAAAACTCGATGCTCTGAGCCTTCTGCCGGAGGAGTTGCATTTTAATCCAGTCAAGAATGGCTTTTCTCAGCGGTGTATTATCGATTTCACCCACTAATTTTCGTGTGGTCAGCAGACAACGGCCGGCGAACCGGGCAAGCATGAGCCGCATATTTTTTTCATCGTAGCTATGGCCCTGAACATCAAACGCATCAGATGCTCCCTCTACGCCTCTGGTTAAGGTCAGTTTGGGCCGAATCATCAGGCTAAGGCAGGCGTCCAGAGCCCAGCCAGGCGCTTCGAAGCGTTCGGCTTTAACGAGCAGCGACTCCTCATTTGCGCTATAGGATTGTGGCACGAACTGGCACATATTATTTACGATCAGATTATCGTTCGGTTCAGGTTCAGCTTCAGGTTCAGTTGCATGCTGACTGGCCAGGCAGCATGCCAGGGTGATGCCTCCAGCTAAAACGATGTAAGGTATAACGAAGTACCCCATGAAAACGGTTGCGTAAATACACTTAATGAACGCTTGTCCCACGGCACCGGAGGAACAGTGCATGCACAGAGAAAGCATTGACTCTATAAGATGCTGATAATACTCGATAAAAACATTCAGAATATCGATGTCGTTCATTGATTGAATACCATTCTGGTTGTGGTAGTACTGTTTCCGTGTTTATAACGACTTCCCAGCCTGATTGCAATGCCTTTTGTTTCGATCCGATTCATCCGCTTCGCCGGTAATCTGCTCCAAATCACGCTTCTGAGACGACCTGCTCTCTCTCATTTCAAAAAACTCATCAGGAATCAAAAGGTTACCCTGCGAGTCAAGAATGCGTTTATCAAGCATCTGAATGGCTAAACATGGTTTTTTCAGATGACGGACAATATGATAAAACAAACTGAAATTCGCGGCGACGGACCTGCTTAGCCAGTCTCTTACTATCTCTGCCCCTTCCTCATCCCCGGCAGCTATACCCGCCAGCCCGGGTGAGCGTTCAGAGAAAAATGCAGCCTGACTGGAGCCTGGTGTGGTATCAGAAAGGTATCCAGACTTGTGGATCAAAACGATCATCGGCAGTGTCCGTAGCCGTTCCGCTGAGCAGACCCGCCAGGCGACCCAACAGCCTGAAATGAGGCTCAAATGCATCACCCAGCCCAGACACAACCCTGTTCCAGTATTCATCATCACAGCAGACTGTATTTTTTTTCCCGAAGCCATTCAGCGTCATTTCGAAAGCGATTGCTTCCAGTTTGACTTTTTTTGTATCATCAATCCGCTGTGCGGCCAGCTCTTCCTCAATCGCCCGCAGGCAGGCGTTCAAGGCGGAAATACCGCGCATGTGCTGATACATGTCAATCGTATCACTGGCTCCTTTTTTAGACAGCTCACGCAGCGCACCTTCAATGCCCTGCGTTTTTTCCGGCTCAGCTTCATCCTCGGTACTGAGTGATTCTATAGTCATTAATCGCTCCATCAGCTATCTATATGTTAAATTATAGCACAAAAGGGGGCGTTAATTACCAGGAATTTATCTGATTTGCGGTCTACACTGAAAGGATGAATCTAATCGAGGAGGAAAATATGAGTACGAATCGACAGTCGATTTACGACTTACTGGCCATGCCGGCCAGTGACAGTTTTCTCAAGGTGTTGCATCGATACATTGATAAGGTAAATCCAAGTTCCGGGCAAAACTACTGGACGCGCCCAACCCGCGAAGACATCATGCTGCATTTTTGTCTGGTAAATACAGAAGAAAAACACCGCGATTACTATGAACACTGGCGACGCGGCGAGCTGGATCAATATTTCCGGGATCACCCGGTTCCCAAATCCTGGGCGATGGGTGTGGGTCAGGTTCTGTCCTGGGTGCGGGCCAAAACGATGGAACAGGAAATGCTGCGCGCAGCGGGCCTGTCTTTCGTGCCCGATGATGATGAAGTGGCCGACAAACCAGCGCCAGTCCACTTTCACACCAAAACCCGGTTTATGCCGCTGGATCGACGACCACCCACACGGCGCATGCGGGAAAAAGAGGAAACCGTCACAACCGCGCACGGGCTGTGACAATCCCAGAACAACGGGCTGATTCATAAACGGACTCCCGCCCCCGGAACCGTGACCGTGAGGGAGCGGAAAAGTCAGAATGGATCGCGGCCTGCGCAGACTCAGTTCGCGGGCCTTGCAGCAGATAAAATCTCAAGTACGTTGGCTACGGTTTTTCTGCTGTCTTTTTTTACCAGAGTATTGCGGCGCCCAAACAGTTTATCTGAAACAGCACAGGGCATACGTTCAGACAGCTCCTGACTGCAGGGGAGGAAAAAATACTGCCTGTCCTGACTCATCACGTCGATATGGTACTTAACGAGCAAGGCACCAAAAGGAGTGTTGCTGTTCTTGACTTCGTTAATCAAGGCCTGCGGCAGCTCATTAAAATATATTCTGATAAAAGCCAGTTCCACGATCATATGCTCGTTTTTTTTGCGCGCCAGCTCCGGCTGATTTCTTGCTTTGTTACGATCCATATACATAAGAATGACCCGGGACCAGGTATTATCGGCCGGGTTCAGTCTGGAATACAAAACCTCTATCAGAGCCTTGCGCTGATAATACGCTTCCAGTGCCTGCGTCATCAGGGGCCGGGTCAGGAGTACATCGTAAGGCAAAGGCAGTCGCTCTTCGCTTACCGGTGTACCGAGCGTGTTTACCTCAACAGACAGAGTCTGCGGCCAATCCGCCGCAACAGCAGCTCCTGACAGAATCAAAAACAATAAACACATACGGATCATGATGCGCTCCTGTTGAGAGCATAATACGCCTTGACCTCGTCAACAACCCGCTGTATGTCCTGTCGATTGACGTCGAGATGCGTCACCAGACGCAGCCTGTTCTGGCTGTTGGCCTGTTTGGGGAACGCGATGCCACGCTGTAACAAATGCTGGTATAACCCGGCGTAATTGTCTGGCTGGCTGATAAACAATATATTCGTCTGCAAAGCCCGTTGATCGACTTCGAATGCATCAATCCCGGCCAGTCCGGAAGCAAGTATGGCGGCGTTATCGTGATCATCCTGCAAACGTGCCACTTGATGTTCAAGCGCATAGGCTCCAGCAGCTGCCAGCAGACCTGCCTGACGCATGCCGCCGCCCAGAACCTTGCGCCAGCGTCTTGCTTTCTGTATCAGCTCCTTACTGCCACATAACAATGACCCCACCGGCGCACCCAGGCCTTTGGAAAGACAAATGGATATGGAGTCCACATACTGACTGATGCTGCGTAAATCTACCTTAAGCTTCACAGCCGCGTTAAAAACACGAGCACCATCCAGATGACAGGCAAGCCCCTTCTCACGACAGAATTTCTGCATATCCCGCAGATATGACAGGGGAAGTACACGCCCCTGGGTGGTGTTTTCCAGACAAAGCAGTCGGCTGCGGGCAAAATGATCATCGATGGGCTTGATGACCTGGGCTACCTTATCCAGGGCCAGGGTTCCATCCTCCTCAAAATCGAGAGGCTGAGGCTGGATACTGCCTAACACAGCCGCCCCACCGCCCTCCCAGCGATAGGTATGAGCCATTTGACCGACAATGTATTCGTCTCCGCGCTCACAATGCGCCATGATGCCCATTAGATTCGACTGAGTACCACTGGGAGCAAAAACTGCGGCTTCCATGCCAGCAAGTTCCGCTGTCATGGCCTCCAGATGATTCACACTGGGATCCTCCCCCGCCACATCATCCCCAAGCCTGGCATTGATCATGGCATGATACATGCCGCTACTGGGTCTGGTTACTGTGTCACTGCGCAGATCTATTGTTTTCATTCTCGTACTCTCAGCATGTCAGCAAACGACTATCACCAGGCATCAAACCATCAAGGGACCAGTCAGCAATACGATGCCTGACGAGGCGCAGGGTAGGAAATCCAATGGCAGCCGTCATTTTTCGTACCTGATGGTTTTTACCCTCGTTCAGGACAATTTCCAGCCAGGACGTAGGAATTGATTTGCGAAAACGCACGGGCGGCGTTCGTGGCCATAAATCCGGTTCGTCAATCAGTCGCACCCGGGCCGGCAGGTACTGGATGGCACCCAGCCGTAAGCCCGCCCGTAACGGCAGCAGATCGTCTTCTTTCGGTACGCCCTCTACCTGAACCCAATAGTATTTCTCCTTGCCAAAGTCCGGATGGCTCAGGCGCTGCTGCAGGCGTCCGTCGTCTGTCAGCAGCAGGAGCCCTTCGCTGTTTTTATCGAGGCGCCCCGCCGCGTAAAAACCAGGCTTTTTGATATAGTCGGCCAGAGTCGATTCGTGCTGCTCACCAGTAAACTGACTGACAACGCCAAACGGTTTGTTAAAAAGCAAAATAGCCGGCATGAATAAATCCTGCATATAATTAAAAAAGACGACAAGTATCATGAAAATCCTCTTCTCTTACAAGCTGCTTGGGAATCCGACTTTCGCCATGCTATGATATTCTTCTTTATCAAAATCGGGGATTACGATGACTTTCGAAAAAATTAAAAAGCCCTCGCACGGACAGGCCATTACAGTTGCATCTGACTTATCACTTAACGTACCGGATTTTCCGATTATACCTTTTATCGAAGGCGACGGTATTGGTGTTGACGTAACTCCGCCCATGATTAAAGTTGTGGATGCCGCCGTAGCCAAAGCCTATGGCGACAGCAGAAAAATTGCCTGGATGGAAATATACGCGGGCGAAAAAGCCACGCAGGTGTATGGTCAGGGCCAATGGCTGCCCAAGGAGACGCTGCAGGCGATGAGAGACTTCGTGGTTTCCATCAAAGGCCCACTGACTACGCCGGTAGGCGGAGGCATCCGCTCACTGAACGTTGCGATTCGTCAGGAACTGGATCTGTACACCTGCCAGAGACCAATCCGCTACTTCACTGGCACGCCCAGCCCGCTGAAAGAGCCCTGGAAAACGAACATGGTCATCTTCCGCGAAAACTCCGAAGACATTTACGCCGGTATTGAATGGCAGGCCGATTCTCCAGAAGCGAAAAAAATCATTGATTTCCTGCGTCACGATATGGATGTAACCAAAATCCGCTTCCCTGAACACTGTGGTATTGGCATCAAGCCGGTTTCCAAAGAAGGCACCACGCGTCTTATTAAAGCGGCCATCCAATACGCGATTGACAATAACCGCGACTCGGTCACCCTGGTGCACAAGGGTAACATCATGAAATTTACCGAAGGCGCTTTCAAAGACTGGGGCTATCAGACCGCCCGGGAGCATTTCGGTGCCGAACTTTACGATGGCGGCCCGTGGATGCAGCTGAAAAATCCAAAAACCGGCAAAATGATTATCATCAAGGACATGATTGCTGATGCCTTCCTGCAGCAGATTCTGCTCCGCCCGGAAGATTACAGCGTCATCGCCACCCTGAACCTGAACGGCGACTACATTTCTGACGCGCTGGCCGCACAGGTTGGCGGTATTGGTATCGCGCCTGGCGCCAATCTGAGCGACAGGATAGCCGTGTTTGAAGCGACACATGGCACAGCACCCAAATACGCCGGTCAAAACAAAGTCAACCCAGGCTCGCTGATTTTATCAGCTGAAATGATGCTGAGGCACATGGGCTGGACAGAGGCTGCTGATCTGATTATCAAGTCCATGTCGGCTGCCATTGAAGCAAAAACCGTGACCTATGATTTTGAACGCATGATGGAAGGCGCTACCTGCGTCAGCAGTTCTGGGTTCGCCGATGCCATGATCCAGCACATGTAAAAAGGCCGTTAATGGAGGGTGACAACACTCTCCATATGAAACTTATCCAGGCATGATGGTTTCCATTACGACAGCGATGGATTTTTTCATGAATAAAATCATTTTTTACTGGCCAAATCTTTGTTGTAAGTCTATAAAATTAGTAAAGGACATATGAAAATGAGTGGCCGGTTTTTAGAAGAGTACGTAACGGATAAAACAGCGGTGGCAAAGACACAGCCTGCTGTCGACGTACCGAAAAAATACAAAGTTGTTATGTTGAATGATGACTATACACCCATGGACTTTGTGGTGGATGTGCTGAAACGTTTTTTTGCTTTGAGTGAAGAGTTGGCTACACAGGTTATGTTGCAGGTTCATGTTGTTGGTCGAGGAATCTGCGGTGTATACACAAAGGACGTGGCAGAAACGAAGATTGCTCAGGTCAATGACTATTCCAGATGTCATGAGCATGCGTTGTTATGTACAACCGAACCGGAGTAATTGCAGGTGGGTGAAGAGGAGCAGCGATAATGTTAAACAAAGAACTTGAATTCACCTTAAATCTTGCCTTTAAGGAAGCCAAAGAGAAACGTCATGAATTTATGACTGTTGAGCACTTGCTGCTGTCTTTGCTCGATAATCCGGCAGCAGGAAATGTTCTTCAGGCATGTGATGCCAACGTGGACTCCTTGCGCAGGGATCTGATTGAGTTCATTGATGAAACCACACCACGCATTCCTGATGGTGTACTGGACCGCGAAACGCAACCCACGCTGGGCTTTCAACGTGTCTTGCAGCGTGCTGTATTTCACGTGCAGTCTGCTGGAAAAACCGAGGTAACCGGTGCAAACGTGCTGGCAGCGATTTTCAGCGAACAGGAAAGTCAGGCCGTTTACTTTTTACGCCGCGAGAATATCACTCGTCTTGATGTGATCAACTATATTTCGCATGGCGTATCCAAGTACCATAACAACGACAACAACGACAACATGAATTCGCCCATGGACGAAGACACCATGTCAGGTGAAGGCAATGAGTCGCCGCTGGAAAGTTACTGCACAAATCTAAACAAACGGGCAAAACTTGGGAAGATAGATCCCCTGATTGGCCGACACGAAGAAATTCAACGTACGGTTCAGGTCCTCTGCCGTCGCCGTAAAAACAACCCGCTGCTCGTCGGTGAAGCCGGCGTGGGCAAAACCGCCATTGCTGAAGGTCTGGCCAAGCGCATCGTAGATGGCGAGGTCCCGGACGCCATCCGCAGCTGCGTGGTGTACTCACTGGACTTAGGCGCCCTGCTCGCTGGCACAAAATACCGTGGTGACTTTGAAAAACGCCTGAAAGCCGTGCTGAAGCAACTGGGACAGCAGGAAGGCGCGGTGCTGTTTATTGACGAAATTCATACCATTATCGGGGCGGGAGCAGCGTCTGGTGGCGTAATGGACGCCTCAAACCTGATAAAACCTCTGCTGGCCAATGGTGAGTTGAAATGCATCGGCTCCACAACCTATCAGGAATACCGTGGCATCTTTGAAAAAGACCGGGCTCTGGCTCGCCGTTTTCAAAAAATTGATATTTCCGAGCCTTCGATTGACGAAACCTTTGAAATCCTTAAAGGCCTGCGCAGCAAACTGGAAGAGCATCATGGGGTTAAATTCTCCATCGCGGCTCTTCGTGCAGCAGCGGAGCTGTCAGCCAAGTATATTAACGATCGCTTCCTGCCTGATAAGGCCATCGACGTGGTGGACGAAGCCGGAGCGTATCAGAATCTGTTGACGGCCAACAAGCGACGTAAAATCATCAGCGTCAGCGAAATTGAGAACGTGGTGGCTAAGATTGCCCGTATTCCACTCAAGAAAGTCTCAGCCCGTGACAAGGATACCCTGCGTAACCTGGAGCGCGATCTGAAACTGCTGGTGTATGGACAGGACACCGCCATTACGGCCCTGTCATCGGCCATCAAACTGGCTCGCTCCGGTCTGCGTGAATCACAGAAACCGGTGGGCTGCTTCCTCTTTGCCGGCCCGACGGGCGTGGGTAAAACAGAGGTTACACGTCAATTGGCCAATGTTCTGGGTATCGAGCTCTTGCGCTTTGACATGTCAGAATACATGGAAAAACACACGGTTTCCCGTTTGATTGGCGCGCCTCCAGGCTATGTAGGCTACGATCAGGGCGGTCTGTTGACCGAAGCCGTGACCAAGAGCCCTCATTCGGTTCTGTTACTGGACGAAATTGAGAAAGCGCACCCTGACGTGTTCAACCTGCTGCTGCAAATCATGGACCATGGCACGCTGACAGATACCAATGGCCGTCAGGCTGACTTCCGCCATGTGATTCTGGTCATGACCAGCAACGCCGGAGCTAACGAAATCACCCGTAATTCGATTGGTTTCTCGCTTCAGGACAACAGCACTGATGGACTGGAAGTGATCAAACGCCAGTTCAGCCCCGAGTTCCGCAACCGGCTGGATGCTATCATCAACTTTGCGTCACTGGATAACGAGACTATTGGTCTGGTGGTAGATAAATTCATTATGGAGCTGGAAGAACAGCTTGCTACCAAAGGCGTTACGTTCAAAGTAGAACAGGCTGCCCGTGACTGGCTCATCGAACATGGATACGATCGCGCAATGGATGCCCGCCCCATGGCAAGACTTATTCAGGAACACATCAAGAAACCACTGGCTGATGAGCTGTTGTTTGGCAAGCTGGCCAATGGTGGGCATGTGGTCATCAAGGAAAAAGACGGCAAGCTGCATTTCGACAGCCATGACTACCGTGAAGGTGTGTTTTAGGTTAAACACAGGCAATCCACGGTTCCGTGCCCCGGACGTGGATTGCTTCGTTTGATTCGCAATGACTGCGTTCACGGGTATAACTGCGGAAATCGCTGACTTAAGTTTTCTCCCGCCCTGGTTTACCCCCGCAGCTTAAGGTGATACAGCCCCCCTCTTACATTTATGCCACTCTCCGTATACAATACCTCGATTTTATTCACAACTCTGGCCGGCACATGCTCACCGTTATTATTATTACCAAAAACGAGGAAACCAACATCAGACGATGCCTTGCCTCTGTCAGCTGGGCTCAGGAAATCATCGTGCTTGATGCGGGCAGTCGCGATAACACCGTTGCCATCGCGCGGGAATTCACTGACAAAGTATTTACCAACGAAGACTGGCAGGGTTATGGCGTACAGAAACAGCGCGCGCTCAGCTGCGCTTCGGGCGACTGGGTACTGAATCTGGACGCGGATGAATCAGTAGACGATGAGTTGAAAAGCATGATTGAATCAACCATGCTGGCTGACGAGTGCGATGCCTGCCGCATCCCGATCTGCATGAATTTTTACGACGAACCCCTGCGCTACTCATCCAGCCCCTCACGACATATTCGCCTGTTCCGACGCGAAGGCGCGCGCTATAGCAATGATATTGTTCATGAAAAAATTATTCTGCCGCCCAACAGCCGCATCATACAGTTGTCCAGTCCGATCATGCATCACTCCTTTCGTGACGTCAGCCATGCCTTGTACAAAATGAATCGTTATTCTTCCTACAGTGCCAAAATCCGCATGAAAAAAAATCCAGCACCTGGCTTTGCCAGCGTTTTGCTCAACACAGGCTGGATGTTTTTCCGCTGTTTTATCCTGCAGCGAGGATTCCTGGATGGCAAAGCCGGCTTTTTGCTGGCTGTGTTTAACGCACAGGGAACCTTTTATCGTGGTATTAAACAGATTTACCCAGATGCGAGGATTGATAACCTGCCAGATACGAATGGTCGTAATGGATAAAACACCGATCTCTGTCAGCAATTTTTCAGCCCGCATTCTGATTCCAACACTCCTGGTGCTGACCATAGGCGTCGTTCCTATCAGTTCCACTGGAAAAGGGCTGTTTCTTCTCCTGGCGTCACTGGCGATTGTGCTCACCCCCAGCTATTGCCGATACCTGTGCTGGGTAGTCAAGCGAGACTGGGCCTGGGCTGCCTTGCTCATGTTTATTCTGTCGATCGTTGCCTGTCTGTGGAGTCCCGCCACGCCACATAACCAGTTTTTTGTGGTGGAAAAATATTGTAAGGTCATGTTCCTTTCCGTCATGGTGATAGGCTTTCATAAAGAACGGACCCGGCATTACGCTCTGCAGGCGTTTTTACTGGCCATGCTGCTCACCTGCTCGATATCCATTCTGAAAGATCTCGGCTTTCTCGATGCATTTAATATCGACCCTGATCGTGTGTTTCGAAACCATATCATGACAGGATTCATGGTTGCCTTTGCCGCCTACCTGTCGGCCTGGCTGGCATACAGGCAGACAAGAGGCGGACTGCGCGCCCTGTATATACTGCTTACCCTGGTTTATACCTATCACACGCTGTTCGTAAATCATGGGCGCACCGGGTATATCATTTATCTGTTACTGGCTCTGCTGCTGCTCACCCAGCTCTGCTCCTGGCGGCAGGCTCTGGCAGGCGCGGCTCTCGTGTCGCTTGTCTTTGGCTTGAGTTATTTTCAGATTCCGCAAATGCGTACGGGGCTGAGTTCCATCATCGAACAGGTTCATGCCTATCATCACAACGAAAAGGATTCATCCGTCGGTCTGCGCCTGCAGTTTCATGATTTTGCCCGAGACCTGTTTGTGAGACACCCTTTTGCCGGTAATGGCACAGCCAGTTTTCAGTATTATTTTCATATGGAAAATCCGGTTCCATCCTGGGGTCATGACCTGTGGGAGCCACACAGCCAATACTGGCTGATGGCGTCTGAGTTTGGCCTGCTGGGTATCGCGGCCATGGCCTTTTTTCTTATCAGTCTGTTTACAACCTCCCTGCGTTTGCAAACCATGCGTATTCCAGCGCTGGGGATGTTATTACCATTCACCATTGGCAACCTGTCTGATTCCCTACTATTCTATTCAGGGTCGGGTTATATTTTTATTATCTTTATGGGAATCTGCCTGGGCGAGCAGCTCGAAACCTGGGATTTTTCCAGCAAAAAATAAGGGATTATCATGAATCGATACCATTTGTCGCTACTGGTTTTACTGGCCTGCTCAAGCGCGCAGGCAGACACCCTGAACAGCGTGATTTTTTCAACGGACAGCGCTCACAAAAATCTGGGCCAGATTACGTTTCAGGACAGCGACAAAGGCCTGGTGATTACACCGGCTCTGACGGGGCTTCCGCCTGGCCCGCACGGTTTTCATATTCACCAGCAGGGTAATTGCGGGAACGCGGGCATGGATGCGGGTTCGCATTATGACCCAGCCAAAACAGACAGCCATCTTGGGCCTTTGGGTGCAGGGCACAAAGGAGATTTGCCCGTGCTGATTGTGGCCGCCGACGGCCATACCAGTGGCACGCTGCTGGCACCTCACCTGACCACCGCTGACGTGAAAGGCCTGGCGGTGATGATACACGCGGGCGGGGATAATTACAGCAACCAGCCCCCACTGGGAGGCGGCGGTGCGCGCATTGCCTGCGGTGTGGTTGAAAGCCGATAAAGCAGGCTCAGGCTATGGGAAAAACCTCGATTTATCCCCGGGCACAATCTGGTGTTCAGTTTTCTCACCAGACTGCTCCCTTCTTCCTGGTTAAGAAGGAAGTCTGTTTCGTGCCAGCTCGTCACCCTGATGTTCAATTTTCACACCGTACCGCTCCCTTCTCCCTGGTTAAGGGAGAAGGGCTGGGGATGAGGGTAAGCCCATCAAATGCTCGGAGCTACAGATCTGAAACCGCAGAGTAAACGTTACAGGCTCTGCCTCAAGTAAGGGTTTATCTGATTAAATAACCCTCATCCCCAACCCTTCTCCCTGAAAGGGAGAAGGGAGTTTGTTTCGTGACAGCTAATAACCCTGATGTTCGATTATTCAGTTTAGGCCATAACGTCGCGCTTATTTCAGACTCTTCAGCAGTGCCTGCACTTTCCTGAGACCCAGCTTACGCAGGGTCTCCATGTTGTGCTCTGGAATACTGTCCGTATCGCCGTAATAATCAATCGCCTTGTCCAGACTGTCTTCACGCAAGAGATGCAGCATGGGATATGGACTGCGGTTGGTGTAATTGGTAACATCCTCAGAATCCACGCCGGCAAAGCAGTATTGTGGATGAAAGGTGGCCAGCTGATACACGCCTTCGTAACCCAGCTCCTGCATCCGGTCTTCAGCATCCGCCACAAAATCGAGGTAATCGAAAAAATCACTGAGAAAGGATGGCATCACCAGCAGCATGGTTTCAATTTCGGCCTGCTCATCCAGTTGCTGAAAGGCGCGCATAAGAGCATCCTGTGCCGCGGCTGACTCGGTCTCGTGCATCACAACAATCTGCAGACTGCCCTGCTCCACCACCCGGCTGGCGAAAGGGCAAATGTTGTACTCCATCACAAAACTGCGTATCCAGTTCATGGTCTCTTGTTCTATCAATGCGTCGTTCATAAGCTATCCTTGATGGCTGATGCCAGCGGGGTAGGTTGAAAATCAGTTAATGCCTGTTGAAGGGCCTTAATCATCAATCGTTTAGAGCTTTGCATAAACTCGCGCTTCATGGGACTGGCTTCACGCAGAGCCTGAGCAAAGCTCTGCGTCGCTGCTGCTGGAAATCCCAGAGTCAGGGCGACCTGCTGCTGCAGGCTCCCCATCGGCATGGGCTGTCCATCGGCTACATTATAAACGCCCGCAGCTGAGAGGCGGGCCGCCACCTTCACCAGGTCGTGAACGTAGATATGATTGGTAAACGGCGCCTCATCAGGGTTAATCAGCGGCATTTGCTGCCTTGCGCCCTCTATCGGCAGACGATTAGGGCCATAAATTCCGGCTACCCGTAAAACCATCGTCTCAATACCATGCCGCTGGCCATAGGCCTGCCATTGAGACTCAGCATCCAGGCGACGGAACTGGCGATCCGTTTCGGGATGACAGGGGGTTTGCTCGTCTACCCATTGTCCATGCTGAGAGCCATACACAGCGCTGGATCCAAAATAGACCATGCGTGAGGGTTTGATGTTCGTATTCGCCAGAAACTGGCGCAGCAGCGTGTCTTCCCGACCCTCCTGAGGAGGAGGAATCAGGTAATACAGCACACAGCCTGGATAGTCCTCAGGCAGTGGTTTCAGTGCATCCTGTACCAGATGAGTAACGTCGGGCAGACGCAGCGATTCGTCCAGATGACGCGACAGCGTGATCACCGTTTGATGTTGCTGGCGCAGGTAGGCCGCCAGATGAAAGCCGCAATACCCGTAACCCATGATGACGTGATTCATAAGATTGTATTTACCTCAAATTACATCGGAAGAAGCATCGTCTTCCATGTCGCTCATGCCAAAACGGCACAGGCTCTGAAAATCGCATTGCTGGCAGACCGAAAGACTGACTGGCTGCGGAGGGCAATGTCCACGTTGATACTCTTCCGCCAGCTCATGCAATGCGCTGCGCCATTGCTCGCGGTATTCCTGCCAGCTCTCACCGGCCTGGGGGCTCTTAATGCCGGGTAAGTCCTGTGCTTCCTCGCTAAAGCCCTTGCAGGTCATGTGCCCTGCCTTCAGCTCGCCGAAGAGCATGGTACTGATACGCTCATCCAAAAGAGCATATAACAATATCTGCGGTTCTTTTGGTCGCTCATCCTGCCAGGGTGAACCCACAGGCAGGGAGCTTTTATAATCAATCACCCATTTTTTATCGTTGGCCACCCTGTCCATCCTGTCCACGCGCAGATTAAAGGTAATGCCGGCCAGCTCAAGCGCATAGGACTGCTCCAGGCTTTCCACCGTAAAAGCCGGACGTTTTTTTTCCCAGTCCAGACAGGCCAGAACCAGAGCACGCAGGCGCTGACGCTCAACGGCCTGGATCAAGGGAGGAAAGGAATGCGTTCGCAGAGCCTGCCATGGCCGCAGCCCCTGCTCAATCGCCTGTTCAATTATCTGATCCAGCTCGGCCTCCGAATACGTAAACAGATGCTCCTGACGCTCAAGCTTTCGCCACACCAGTTCCATTATTCTGTGGATGATCTGCCCTCGTTCCATCTGATTTGGCCCATCCGACAAAGACAGCCCCCTTTTTGCCTGCAATCGGTATCCGGCAAAAGCACGGAATGGGCACTTGGCCTGATCGGCCAGCAGGGAGCTGCTGCCTGTCAGTGGCTCTGAAGGTAAAAACGGAATGAGATAATCTTCAGTAAAGCTTTCCAAAGCCAGTTCCGCAGGTGGAATCTGCGAGGCCCGTGCCTGATACCCCGCGAGCTCACGCAGCAGCGGACTGGGCAGATTTGGCTTGTCTTTACTTAAACGCGGGTAACTGAAGACGCTTTGCCGGCTGCTGTTTTTCAAACGGGACACGATGCGCGTGGCTAGTAGCAGCTCTCGATCCGGACAGGCATGGGGCATGGCCAGTTCACGTTGCAGACGGGCCGGAATAAAGGCCGACAGCCGTGTTTTTTGCGGTAGACAGTCGTCTGTGGTACTCATCACCCACAGGCGGTCAAAATAACAGCCTGAGGCTTCCAGAAGGCCCAGAATCTGAATGCGGGATTCGGTTTTTTGTGGCTGGAACACGGTGTTTCTGGCCAGCATGGTCAGGGTCGACAAGGCCTGAGAAAGGGTCAGGCTGGATGACAGCATGGCCAGCTGTTTCATTTCATCAAACAGAGCGAGAAAGCGGTGATAACATTGCCAGGTCGCGGAATTCAGCGAATGGTCGCCCGGAAAGCCCAGTGCATGCAGGCGTGTGGTAAACGCCTGAATCCAGTCATACACGCTGCCCTGCTTTGGATAGTCAGTCATGGCGGCGATGAGACTTGCAAGGCCTGGGGCGTAGCGTTGCAGTTCACTCAAAAACATAGCGTAATCAATACGATGCTCCTGCATGACGGCACTGTCATGCATCATCTGCGCCCGCCCCATCATTTCGCGGCTGGCATCCCCCAGATAAGGCGAAGACAGGATCAGTCGCGCCTGTTGGCTGCTGATGGATGATGATCCCAGTTCCAGCCAGGACAAGGCGTGAGCAACCAGAGGAAACTGCGTTAAGGGCTGACCAAGTGAAATATCAAAGAGCGAGGCCGGCAGATGCCGTTGCAGCAGACGCTGCAGGCGCTGCTCCTGATTCTGCAGATCAGGCACCACCACCGCAATGCGCTCATGCCCCTCAGCCAGCTGCGTCTGCAGCCAGGAGAGCAATTGCAGGCGCTCGTCATCTTCATCGCTGGCTTCGTACACAGCGGCTGATTCGTCCGTTTCATCCAGATCGAGACAGAGCACAGTGCAGCCCTGCTCCTCCAGGTAACGCTGCCACTGTTTTTGCTGTGGGGTGTAATCATCAAAGCAATACCAGACTACCGTTCCGGGCTTTATCCCGGTCTGTTGACGCTTTAGCAAATCAACCAGCTGTTCGGAGACGATCAGCTCGCGACGCTGCAACTCAGTCTGTACCTGTCGCGCCCAGTCCTGAAACTGCCTTGTCTGCGGTGTCAGTGAAAAAGCGGCCTGGTTCCAGTCCAGCTGCCATTGCAGACAGCGCCGCCAGGCTTCCTGTATTTCATCGACAAGCCCCTGATTCAGAGGCTCACCCAGATGGCTGGCTATCACACGAGTCCAGAGAAAGCGCTGCTGCTGAGCATTAATCAAAACGGGCAGCGAGTCACTGGGCCGCTGGCAGACATGCTGCCGATATACATCCTGAAGATACGTTTGCCAGGGCAGGCAACGCGGCTTCTCGAGCACCATCCCGTTCTCGGCGCGGGCAAAACGGGTGAGAATGTGACTGGACAGACGATTATTGGGTGTGATGATCGTAGCCCCTTGTTTCAGCAGGGCAAACAGCTGTTGATGTCTAGTCATCCGATTGATCACGCTGACGCTTGTTTTCTTCAATACGCTGCTGATCCACGGCAAGCAGGCCGGGCAGAAACTGTTTATTAAAATAAATGGCAGCAAGGCCGGTCAGAGGCACAAGCCACAGACCAACAATCAGGCTTATCGATAGAACCAGCATGCCATAGATTACAAAATAATCCCGCCAGTTGTGCAGGCGGGCAAAAAACGCGCTGTCAAAGAACCAGGCGTGGATCATCACCGCCAGACTAATCAGAAGAATAGCCAGTACCGCCATGACGCAGCCAATAATGAGAGAATGATACCAGAGCCTGCTTTTGGCCAGCACCGTACCAAACAGCCCACCAAGATAAGCGCCTGTGAACAGAACAAGGAACACCGAAGGAAACAGGGGCAGCTTCAGACTGTCGGTAATGGACAACAGGGTATATTTGGCAAAAATCAGAAAGCACAGCGCATAAATGGAAAAAAATACAGCGGCGGCCAGTCGCGGGCCAATCGGTTTTTCTTCCTGTTCGTCGATAGTCATTGTTATCCATAATCAGTACAAATACGGTCAGATAATTCTAGCAGATGGCTTTGCCTGTCGTCTAATCAGGCATCCGGGCTGCGTGGTAACAGACTGTACCATGTCCTGAAAGGATGGGGATTTTATGTATTTATTATAAATTATCTGTATATCAAACAATCATTAACGCGTGTTATTTTCATTTTTTTAACTACACTTAAAAGTAACAAAACAATAAACAAGGTGAGTATTTTGGATATCACGCCTTTTTTCAAACTCATGATGGAACGCAATGCCTCTGATCTGTTTTTCAGCGTTGGTACCCCGCCTCACATCAAGCTGGAAGGCGAAATGATACCAATAGGACAGGCACCCCTGAAGCCTATGCAGATGGCTGAAATTACGCAATCCATATTGAATGATGCGCAGCGAAAGGAGTTCGATGCCAATATGGAATTGAATATGGCTCTTTCGATGGAGGGGATCGGACGCTTTCGGGTCAATTTATTTCGTCAGCGCGGTCAGATAGGCATGGTTGTACGTTACATCAAACAACATGTTCCCGACCTTGAAACGCTGGGTCTGCCTCCCCTGCTGCACAGCCTGGTGATGGAACAAAGAGGGCTCATCCTCGTGGTGGGCGCCACCAGTTCGGGAAAATCGACCGCCCTGGCGTCCATGATCAATCACAGAAATAACAATTACAACGGTCATATTCTGACCATTGAAGATCCTATCGAGTATCTGTACACGCATAATAAATCGATTGTTGATCAGCGGGAAATCGGGATTGACACTCTGAATTATGAAAACGCGCTGAAAAACGCCATGCGTGAAGCCCCGGACGTTATCTTGATTGGTGAAATACGTGAACGCGAGACCATGAAGCACGCGATTGCCTACGCACAGACGGGCCATTTGTGCCTGTCAACCCTGCACGCCAATAACGCCAACCAGACCATGGAACGGATCATCAACTTTTTTCCGGAAGATGCGAAACGCCAGATCCTGGCTGATTTGTCCCTGAACCTGCGCGCGATTATTTCACTGCGCCTGATTCCTGGGCTCAACAAGAAACGCGTTCCAGCGGTTGAGGTGCTGATTAACAGCCCCTACATTGCTGACTTGATTGATAAAGGCAAGATAGAGGAAATCAAAGAGGCCATGGCAAAAAGTACCGATTTGGGTATGCAGACCTTTGATCAGGCCCTGATCAAGCTGTTTAATGAAGGAAAAATCAGCAAGGAAAACGCCATTCGCTTTGCGGATTCAAAAAACAACGTCAGTGTGCAACTGAAATTATCGGACATCGAACGCCTGCAAGGTGGGCCGGATCTGAGCATTCAAGCGGACGACAGCGACACCCTTGGGATGATGTAATCAAATATAAAATCAAGCCCGTATCAGCAATAGCAAAATCTCTGTACGGGACAAAACTCCGGTCGATCATTCCCGCGCAGGCGGGAAACTATCCAAAAGCTGGCTCCAAGTCTTATTTGACCAGGAGCCCCGCCTGCGCGGGGAGTACAAATGATGCACTGACCAGTACTTAATAGCAAAATACGGACTTCACTTACCTTACAGACTCACGTTTCCGCGAACAGGTCGCGGAAACGTAGAGAATTGAAATTTACCAGTCATAGCTGTAAATACTGGGTCCGTAATATACGCCGGCACCGTACCAGCTGCTGGTATAATCAGGCCCCCAATACGCATTGGTGCCATAGTAGTTTACGGAGGATACATACGTTCCGGTATAAGCCGGAGTGGCGTAGGTTGTTTCAACCACGGTACAACTACTCAAAGACGCCGCCAAAACCAGAGTTCCTGCAATTATTGGAAGTTTGTTCATGATGCCCATCCTGTGCCAGTCAAGTAGTTAACTTAAATTATAGTACAAAATAAATGCATGGTGTTTATTTTATACTAATTATGATTATATCATTAGCCGCAGCATGGTGTTATAATTACGATCACACTGACTTTAAATTGCATACTTTCATGCCGGCACGCATCCATATACAGGACATCCAGACAAGAGGCGCAACGCAAGCTGGGCATACGGTGTATCCCAAGGCTGTTTTTGTTCCTCAAAACAGGCGTATCATCTACAAGCTCAATAAATACGGCGACAGCAGGTTCTCTCGTCTGGAAGTCGCCTTTAATGCGCTGACCGAATTGTTTCTCCAACCAGGATTAACGGCGCCGCAGGCACTGGTAACAAACGATGAAAACCAGATAGTGGGCGTGGCATCCGCTCATCTGTTTTATTCCTCACATCAACGCGAACAGGATAACCCACGCTTTCTCAGCCTGAAGCGACGGGGCAACAGCCTCTATTTTGCCAAAAAAAGGGTGCGTGCAGCCGAAGACATACCAATCTATTTTTTCGATCAGTTTGACGCAGACCTGTTTCCCATGCTGGCCGAGGCTGAACAGAAAGGCATCATCAATCTGGACATGGAATCTCTGGCCAGTATTCTGACCACAGCCTATACCCTGGAAGAAGATGATCTGCACAAAGGGAACCTGGGATTTTACATTGTAGAGCGCGACGGCAAACCGCGGGTGATTTTTCAGACCATCGATGCGGACATGAAAATGGCAGACAGCATCATGTCCTTTATTGGCGCCCGTTTTTTCAACTGGCGCCATGGGCCAAATGCCTTCAAAATCACCGCGCGCGACCTGCTGGATTTCCCCGTCTTGCGTGATTCCGGGTTTTGGTACTGGCTTACTGAAAGACGCTACCTGATTAAGCCAAGTGATCGAAAAACCTATAGCTCGTCGGAAGTGCGGGCTTTTTCTGACATCAACCAGCGGCAGGATTTTCAACGGGCTAAATGGCTGAATTTATACAAGCACATCCTTATGCCGACGGAACTTATAAGCCAGGCAGTTTCGGCTGCTTACGATCCTGAGGTACCTGGCGAACGGGCCAATCTGGCCATGATTACTCAGGCTGTGATAGAAAGGCAGGCGCGCCTGCGCGCGGTGCTGTTATCCATGCCGGAATTTCGAGCATTTATTCAGCAAATGAGCGACACCGATCACGAGAACACAGCCATGGAAATTCTGTCCATGACACTCAAGGAAGACCAGGATTATGTTCTAGACCAGATCGATCAACGCATGCGGTGCTACCTCAACCTGCCCGTTGAACAGGGCGATACCCCGCTGCACGTTGCCATTCGTCTCGGTGAATACAGCCCGGTTATCATGAAATCATTTCGCGAGTTTGCCAATAAGGCCAATGCCCGTGGGAAAAAACCTCTGGACCTGGCAGTTGATCAGCTGAAACACGGTGGGGAGTGGTCCGAGCGCCAATCCATTCGCGCCAATCCGTCGTTCATGATTCATCACATGCTGTACAAAAATGTGCAAAAAACCCCGAGCTATAAACGGCTGGATCTCAAAACCAAGGCACAGATCAAGAACTTTCAGTTTCCAACGCAGCATCTCACAAGAGCAGCAACAGCCCAATGCGCCGACGATTTGATCGATGTGTTACGCAGCGTTGGCGAAGACACACAATTCACGCTGAAAATGAAAAAACAACTGGCCATTAGCTGCCTGCAGACCTTCATTCAGGCTCACCCCCGCCTGGACAGACGAACCCTTGTTGCACTGAAACAGGCCATCAACGGAGACATGAGGCAGGCACCAAGACCAGAGCTGCAATACATACGCCAGCTGCGCAGCCGCTTATGGCTGGTACGCACCATCCGAGGCCTGCTGGGCGGCACCGCCACTCAGGTTGCCATGGGCGACATGCTGGACCAGGCTATCCGGAAAAAGCCTCTAAAGGGTCCTGGCAATCTGTCCATGTTTCATCACCCGCAAGACGCAGACGACGTTGCGGCCACACCCGGTCACAGAACATCCCGCAAAACAAGGTAAATGCTGTGCCCTCGCCAGCTCCTGGATAGATTCCCGCCTGCGCGGTAATGACGACCCGGAGTTTTTGTCCAGTACAGAGGGCATCCCATCTTTGCAGACTTAATAAACGCTTAATCTTTGCATGGTATAATTTTGATAAATTTTCAACTTTGTGCGTTTTTTTTAACTTAAAAAACGCTAATGGAAAGCGATATGCCAGACACATCGAACAGCAGCGACGAAGACGATATCGAACTATCACACCTGTCTTCAAGCATCACCCTGTCAGAAGAATACCTTGAAATACCAGACGAAGCGCCATCCCGCGCGCAGGTTGTCAGAGACATTGCCGACTACCTGCAGCGCAGACTGGTCATGCCATCCGGCAGTGCCTTTGTGGCAGCCAACGCGCTCTATGGGATGGTTGTCACCATCATGCGAGCCTATCCCAAATCCCTACCCGCCGCCGCCCGCGGCATGGCACGTTATGAAATGCCCGCGGTGGCTGCTCCCATGGTGCTGATGGGCTCGCTGAAAGAAGCCGGTTTGGATTCCCTGCGCGTACCTCACCGTGTGGCCATGTCAGCCATGAGCGGCCTGAGCGTCACCAATTTTGTCATCCCTATGACCATGGAATTCATCACACTGGTGATCCAGGCCATCAAAGGCGAACCACGAAGCGCGGATGTGCAGATTTCAAACTGGGCCGCCTGGCCGGTGGTTCTCGCCTGCATGGCCATGGGACTGCTGCAGTCCGTTCAAAACGATTTTCTCATCACCAACAAAGAAAACCCCGGGCGTGAAAAATCAAGACTTAACCGCTTCAGCACCCACCAGGTAACCCAAACCGTTTCTGCCATACTGGACGCGGCCAGCAACATCCATAACCTGACCATGAGCGCCATGGTTGCAGCCGGCTGCGACACCGAAGCCGATATGCCTTTTTATACCCGGACAGCGCTGACCTTTGCCGCAGGTGCTGCCGGCGGCATTATCATGGGTCGCCCGGAGCGGGAAACCCGACTTGATGCGCTGTACTTTGGTCGATTGCTGAACGTGACCGGGCTGACCTCTCTGCTCATGAGCTTTACTGGAACCTTTTATGTTTCACCCAATGCAGTCAGTGTTCTGGGGCAGTCCGTCATTGATGAACAAACCGCTCTCTGGTCAGCGGTTCTCGCGCTGCCGACGCTCGTCATCATGCTGCAGTTACTGGGCTTGAAGGGACCGGCGCTGTGGCAGTCCATTACGGATACACTGAGCCGTTTAATTGAATATTTTCAAACCCCTCGCCAGGTCGATGAAATACCGGAAGCAATTTATAATGTTGACGATTTAAGTTATGATAGTGCCTCGGACAGCAGCCCGGAAGACGACCTGGATGTCGCGGCAGACGAAACAAGTCCATTAAAAACGGATAAATACGGCACAGCAGCGCTGATTATTCAGCACAGCCCCTTTTTATCGTCTCCGGTGGCAGTAAAGCGATCAATTAACAGTGAACCACTACCCCTTAACCAGAGGAACCTACCATAATGAAAAAAATTCTGCTCTCACTTCTTCTATTAACCACTACTCTCACATCCGCCTGGGCAGTGGAAAACAAATCCGCACCAGCGAGAAAAGCACCGGTTAATCTGCTGTTTGTACAAATTTCCAAAACCGGCAGCCTTACCCCGGTCGAAGGCCAGCCAGGGCAATATATTTTAAAATTGAAAGGCGTGGATGAATACGTACAGTATTTTTCCGACCGTCCTAACCGCATCACCGGCCTTTATCCCACTGCAAAATTTATCCATCAGTGGGAAGAAGGTAAAAAAGCCAGCAGCTTTAACAAAATGCCCCCCAATGCCGCCATGAGCGCCATCGAACTGCATTTATTGAAAAACAAGGTGGTGAATACAGTGGTGCAATTGTCTGAGCCATCTTACAACGCCCAGAAACGCAGTCTGACCTACAAAGTCACGATTCTGCCAGGCGCTAAGAATCAGGTCCCCATGAAACACCTGCAACACGTTGCCCTGTTCATTGACAGCTTCTGCGCCAGCTGCGTGGGTCAGGGGTTTTAAATTTTTATTATTTGAGCGCAAATAATGAAATATCGACAATTTAAGCATGAAAAACTATCTCTGCTTGGCTTTGGCTGTCTGCAAACCCGCGATCCTGATATTCTAAAAACCGCATACCAGAATGGGGTGAATTTTTTTGTCAGCGCAGAAACCTACGGCGATGAGAACCAGACAATGCTGGCTGATGCCTTTTCAGATACTGAAAAAAAGCCTTTCTTTGCGACCAAAGTTGGTATTAATTTTTCTGGCCACAGTGCGGATGAGCAGTTCATCCAAAGCCGTGATCAGATTCGGGAGTCTGTAAAAAAATGCTCAGAACTATTGAAAAAAACGCCCGTGGATTTTGTCGGCCTGCATCGACTGGATGATCTGGCCAGCCATCGGGTTTATATCCCTGGAACAGGTTACGTTTCAGCATGGGAAATAGCGCTGGATGAATTAATGAACCTGCAGGAAGCCGGCTTGATTCGCCATATCGGTTTGTCGGAACCCACCGCAGAGCAACTTGAACGCGCCCTCGCACTGACAAGGGCGCGTGGCACCACCATTGCGGCCATTGAGTCCGCGTATTCTATTGTCACAAGGCGGGCAGAAATTAACGGCGTTAAGGAGATTTGTGATCAGGAAGACATTGTTATCATGGCTTACTCATCCGTAATAAGAGGCCTGACCGATCCCCGTCTCTTGCGCATCAGCCTGGATGATTTCTCTCTCCCGGATGAGCAGTTTCAACAAAAATTCTTTGATTGCCTGGGAATGACAGGCGATATTGCTCGAGAAAATGTGGATATGTTTTCTATTGAACATATCAAACACAACGCTCGTTTGATGCTGGATTTTCACAGTCTTGCTGCCCAATACGGCGTTACACCAGCCCAGTTGTCTCTGGCCTGGATTGAGCATAAGGGGGCCATTCCAATTCCAGGCACCAATAGCCTCGACCATTTAATGGAAAATATACAATCTGTCGATTTAGTTGATTATCTGGAAAAGAGCGGAGCTTTTGAGGAGCTGGATAAGTGTTTCCCCTTCGGCACATTCTCAGGCTCACCCAATCCCCTTACCTTGTCGAAAGCGCTGGACTCGAACAATAGCGAGCTGGATTTACCCAAAGAAAGGGGCGCGGCAATGTCTTCTGATATATGATTTCAATTTTTCAGGCAGGGCAAGACCATACGCTCCGACCCCAACAGTTCTCCATCTGGCGCTTGAGACGCTTATTAATTTCCGCCAGGTACGTTATCCAGAGCGTAGCGAAGGATCTCAAATGGTTGAATACTGAGCCATGCTCAGGAGATCTTTAACTACGTTCAGGATGACGTCAGCTCATTATGTTCAATGACGGAATAAATTGATCAACAACCCGGGTGGTTACAAAATTTATATAGACAAGCCAGTTACGGGCTCATCCGCCAGGAAGGCGTTTGCCTGATCCAGATGTTCCTGCTTAATGCCACAAAAATGATTTTCTTCATACATGCTCAAAAGTTGTTGAGCAATCATCCTTGCGGCTTCGGGCTTATCATTGCTCTGCTCTTCGTACATGCTGGCAATCTGTTTATCAAAAAATACAGTCGGATCAGCCACTGATTTAGCAAAGTCCTGTTGTTTTTCGCTGGCGTAGGCATTATGTTCAGACAGGATCTCTTTTGCAAGGATTGCAGCCTGCATCGGGGAGTGGTCTTTGAGCAAATAGTTCACCTTATCCAATTTGGCTTTTATGATAGCGGTTTGGGCATCGAAATAAATATCTTTGCTCTCGAACTCATTATATAAATTATCAATGGCCATTTTAGCTTTAAAAATCGCTGCTTCAAGATCGTCAATACTATTAGTTATATTATATTGCCGTCGATGTTTTACAGACGCTATCGTGAGAAGAGCAGAACTATAAATCGTGACCCGCTCTCTGTTATTAATATATGCGCTCATGCGTTCTTCCAGCATAGTACTGGCGTTAACAGAATAATCAGGGTCATTTTTCCATAATTCAAACAAAATACTTACCAATTCAAGCTCGTATTTTAAAGCCCTTTTTGGTGAATAATGACGATCTCTGACAGCCTGTTTTTCGAGATGCATGGCAATGGAAACAGCCATAATCTGTCTGGATAACAGGAGAGAAGGTGCGTCATCTGTGCATTCCCATTGTGTATTTGCCAGATAATTCAACATCAGGCTGAGGCTGGATAACGTTTCCAGAGGAAGCAACAGCATGCGGTCGGTCTGGCCTCCTGCGATTATGGCATCAAGATCTGGCACGACGGATTTTGCCAATTCATAAGCCGCATTTAGCCACAGTAATTGTTTTTCAATTTGAAGCTCGTCAGGAAGACGGGGCTCATAAACTCCATCCTGTACGTTCATATGATTGGCGTACAGCGAGAGGATATCGATGTATTTCAGGCGATCATCCATTTGAATGATGTCTATATTACCCTGCTTGATATGTTCAGCTAATTCATCAAGCATGGCTTGTTTATCAGTTGAAACACCATTTTTGAGGTTTTTATATCTTAAGGAATACGCATGCCATTCGCTTAACTCAGGCCGCCGTACCAGACAGGACTCAAGAATTGAGGTAGTGGAATCATAATGGTAAACCTGACTGGATGAGCATCCTGCATTTGAAAAAAAAGAAAACTGGCTTTTTAACATGAAACACTCCAATAAGTAATCACAGGTTAGAATGGTAGTGATTTTGTATTCTTCCAGCTACCTGACCCAGTCTGGTAATGCACTGTTATAAAACGGATTACAAAGAACGCCATGTAGAAGCTCAAACTCCAAAAAGCCATACCCTGCCAAAATGTTGGCAGGGTACTGACTAAAATGGACCATGGTTATGGCTGGCCGGCTCGAGTGTCAAACGTGGAGACTCAGCAGGCGGCTGAAAGAAACTGATACTGCTTGATGGAGCGACTTGATCCGAAAGCAATTTCGCCGACTTTATAAGTTGTAGTTTTTCCTGATTAATTGTAAAACAGAGTGATCTTGTTTCTACTCCAAAAATAACACTTACGGACGAACCACCCTTGCACTCAACTGCACCACCAGGTAATCTTCTGGCTCTATTGATGAAATCTTTCCTCACAAGCTCATCTGATGTTGTAACGGTGAACTCCAGGTATTGAAGTACACTGCTGAATAACAGGTTATTAATGATCAACGTCGCATCATGAGTATTTGATATTTTTCCTAATGAGATGTATGTTAACGTTTTATTGCGCCTTATTAAATTAATAATCGATTGAGAGTCAAATACACAATTCGGGAAATCCAGTATTTTCAGTGATTGGTTATTGTGAAGTGCTTCAAAAATTATCTGTAAATTTTCTTTTAACCCAGAAATACCATTTAGCGACAAAGTTTCAAGCCGGCAGTCTTGATGCGATAAAAATTTAGCCAATATAAAAGTGGATTTTATGTCAACTTTACTACCTGAAATAATCAATGATTTTAATTGCCATGGCTTTCTTACAATGGAACCAAATATCGTTGATAACGACGCTGAATCCAGATTATTACCCTGAAGATCAAGAGTTTCAAGGGTCGTATTTGTTATCAAAAAATCAGCCAATGAAATTGCGCCTTTTATTTGAATTTCCGATCCATGAATACTTAGTGACTTCAGTTTGCATAAGGAATTGTTTTTTAGCGAATCAATCAGTTCTTCAGCTGCTTCGGGAGTCAGGCCTTTATTTGGAAAACGCAGGTGTTCGAGATGCTGACTGGAGCCAAGAAAGGTTGCAAGATTATGTACATCCACTCTGTCAGTAACCCGGCAATCTAATTGTTCAAGCGTTGATCGGCAGGCATGTTCAGCCAACGCTTCAAAGCAAATTTTTAACCACTCCTGTGGTTCGTAGGCAATTTGCAGTTTATGTATTGCATTGCCGGCTATTTGGACTGGGAGTAGAGCCCTCCACAATACGAGACTGAACATTACACGACTATATTTTATTTTAAACCAGGGGTTTTCAGCACAGTCAGCAATCTCCCGGGGATTACCAGCCATGGACCCGAATCGCTGGAACAGAAAGGTAACAAGATTAATATTCACTTGTTCTCGCTCTTTACTGCATGCCAGGAACAGTGCTGTATTGATTTCTCTGATAGAAGAAGGCTTATATCCTTTTTCATCAAGCAGCCATCGCACCATAAGCAGAGCATTTGCTTGCACTGCGTAATTAAAAACACTCCAGCCGGCCAGGTTTTTATCTTCCAGCGATGCACCTTTTATTACCAGAAATTTAAGCATTTCAATATTACCTTGCTGTGCTGCAAACATAACGGCTGTGCTGCCGAGCAGGCTTTGGGCATGTATATCGGCTCCGTCTGTCAATAATTGTTCAACAAGAGTTTTCTGATTGTTTATAATGGCCAACATCAGTGGTGTTTGTGAATGTTGGTCTGCTTCCACAGAAAAGCTGCTGTTATCAGGCAGCGTTTCCAGACCAAATCTTTTGGCTTTTTGGTTGTCACGAAATGCTTTCATAGCATATTCGCGCGCTGTGTGCATGGCTCTTAGTTCTTGTGTTATATAGGGGGCAAGCTCGGGATAATTGAAAGATTTTAGATCAAGGTACAGACCGAAATATCGGACTATATCGTCTTTGTCAGGTAGCTCCATCCAGCGGAAGGATCTGTCTTTGAAATAGAGTGTCATACCAAAAAAACCTGTGCATTTTCCAGTGCGAGACCAAGTGTTTTTCTCTCGATTAATATGGACGTAATCCACATTTTCACTGCTGAGAAGAGGTTCCAGCTTGCTGCTTAAATATTTTTCTCTGGTTCTATCATCAATGTGTTTATATACATGCATGAAGTCCCAGATGTTGAGAAATTTGGCGTAATTTTCGGCAATGGTCGATGCAAAAAACAACTTGTTTAACGCCTTGTTAACGACAGGCTTCTCCTCGCCATGCTGATAAAAATCAACGAAATGCTGGCATGGATAAGTCGAGGAAAAGCAATTTTTCAGCTCAACTCTGGCAATAGAAACTCGCGGCAAAACCTCTTCCATCAGGTGTAAATACGAACGACTGGATTTGGAAGATTTTAACATAATTACTCCATACAACAGATGTGAACATTGATGCAGGATGGTATTCATTTTTTATTCATCCAACTACCAGACCCGGTTGGGGGGATGCGCATGTCGGTATCCCTGATTGAAGATGCTTAATTCCGTACCGGTGTCAATACCCCACCCTACCGGGTATTATGCCCACGGTAAGTTCCGTAATATCGCCCAGATTTTAACCCAAAGGAGATGTAACAATGAACGAATGGCAAAAGAAAGCCTTCCATGAAGCGAAACTGGCGATACAACTGGCCATGAAACCGGAGTGGTTTGAGTCCGTTAAAAGAATTTCGGATGCCATCATCCGCCTGATTCCAAAGCACGATCATGAAGAAGGATTTGATCCGGCAGATTTTGAGGCACTGGAACAACGATTTGCAGGTGAGCCGCTTGCCAGGCTAAAAGCGGCTGTCTATCGAACATTTGACAAAGGAACCATGGGTGCTCTTGTCAAAGACCCAGACGGCCTGAGCTTGAAAGATGTACTGCTCGATGTTAAAACCGAGCTACAAATGAATACCAATCTGGTCACGGTGATGCATCTTCATGCGACGATGGGTTATTCTTTTGCCCGCGTTCTGCATGAAGAAAGATACACACAAATTCGCAGGATATTTGAGAAGTTCACTCGCGAATTTGAGAGCGGAAAAAGCGAATACCGACAGATTGCAATGAAAGAAAGTGACATTGTACCCATCACATGGCTTGGGATGTCTGACTCTCCGGACGTACATGAAGCAATATATAAACTCAGCGAAACGCAGCAGTTAATAAGCTGTATAAAGGCGACCTCTCATAAAAATTCGCTGCAGCGATATGCCATTGATATTGAGCATCCGGCACTGAAAGAATTTAAAGACAATCAGGCCCCTGTCATTGCAGGCCCCTCTTCGCATCTGTTAAACCTGTTAATGGCACTTGAATTATACGAAAACCTGTTTGAATTTACATTCTCAGCGCAGGAAAAGCATGAATATAGTCTGGCTTATTTCGCCTTTTTTGGCGTGGCAGGTTATCACAGTTTTCATGAAGTCATGTCGGTATCGGCACGCTGCCATGATTTGCCTTACGATATGAGCCAGTATGAAGGAAATTTACCAGAGAGTATTCAGGAAAAGATGCGCACGCAATTCAGTGCAAAAGTACTGCCATTGTACTCATTTTATTCTACGCCAGTCCCGAGTTCCAATATACCGGAATATCGGCCCGGCCCATATGACGAAGCATCGCGATCCATCGCCTCTTCCTCTTCCAGTATGTAGATTTAAGAGGCGCACAGATTGATGATCTGTGCGCCTATCCTGCTATAAGCTTATTCGAATTGATTGCGAATTGAATGATGCTAATGCGCCATCTGCTGACGAAGCATTCGACAGGCACTGATACAGCCTGGTGACATCCTGATGACGTCCCAGTAGAGGCCTGGCTTCCAGGGCGGCTCTGCTTATGTTTTGTAATTGCTCAAAGGTCTGAGCGCGTCTTAATTGTTCGACATGATGGGGTGTTTTGCTAAAAAAATAGAGAAAGCCATGGCCTTTGTCATTCCACTGACTGGATCTAATGATGGCTTTTAGCGAAGAAAATGCGTCTGGTAACGTTCTGACAGTTTCCTGCTGAAGAAGAGGCGTATTTTCAACAGATGCTTCTATAGAAACAGGCGCAGGTATCGGTGCCTCCCGTGCGGCATTGGGTCTAAGTGGAGGGCAGCTGGTATAAAGAGATTCCAGAGCGTTGTTGGTTACCTGCCTGCCGCTTAAAGCCATTTGCATGGTTCGGGAACAGGATTCAAGCAGTCTTGTTGAAACAGAGCAGGACTGTTCTCCCAATAGTTTTTTCTGCTCTATTGTACTGATATTGGCGGCGTTTGTTTGCCGAAATTGTTCCAAATCGGGATGTTCAAGCAGCGTTTTTACTTGTTTTAGAGTGATTTCATAAACAATATCCAGAGTGAAATGCTCAAGCAGCAAAGCCCCGTAAGAATCAGAAAGGTTGCCTGATAATTTCAGCTGCTCAATCTGCCCAATCAGAGCCGTATACAGTTGTTTTAAATTTTCATCAAAATCAGGGTCTTCAACATGATTTTTAATTTTATCCAGGCTGGTTGCCCACAGTGTTTCCTGACTGCTGGAACAAGGACTGGCGCATGAGCGTGCTGAACCCATGATAATCTTCTGAGACATTGATATGTTTAGAAATGAAAGACAGTCTCCAGCATGACCTGAAATGATGGCATTCAGAGCGAGAAGTGCTGTTTCAGTATCTGTTTTACCGGTTTTTTTATTTGCTATCAGCTTTTGAACACCCGCAGCGAATGTGTCTCTTAGATCTTTATATATTTTGTCAAGACCCTCGCCTGTTATCTCTGGATCAATATGTTCAATTAATCCTTTCGCTAATATCAATGCTGCTGCAAATTCAATTTCCAGCTGATCGTCACCAACAGATTTCAATCCAGTCTGTGTTGCTGCTCCAGTAGTTTGCTTAAACATTTTTTCTACCTCATTTACAGGGTTCATGTGTGTATTCAGATTTATTTTGATTCGAACAAGATGAATCAATATGTTAAATAGAAATTCGCATGAATCAAAACAAGACTCAATTGTAATAAAACAATCCAACATGGACTACCGTACTAAGTTGGGTAGTTAAGCTAATGCTGCGAAGTTAAGGAAACGGGAGCTCACCAAATCATATAAAATAACCATGTCAAAAATATGGCTTCGATCGGTCGTCCCCGCGCAGGCGTGGACCCATCTATAAGCCACACCAGTACTGGTTTTCTGGATAGATCCCCGCCCTTCCAATCAGCCTTACGTTTTTCTTGACACTCTAAGACGCCTACGTACCGCGGCTTGTCCGCGGTATCCAGTGGTTCAGCGTGAGAAGTCAGTCACCTATGGATACCGCGGACAAGCCGCGGTACGTAGGCAGTGCGAAAAATCAAGAAAAACGTAAGGCTAATTGGAAGTCCCCACCTGCGCGGGGACGACCGATCGGAGCGGGAATTGCTGTTACAACAGTAATTGCTGGATGATTTTTTGCTCAAAAACAGTATTGATTAACGCGCTTTTGGAAAACACCCCCAGTTTGTTCTTCAGGTGATCAAGATAAGATTCAATAGTCGATTGCTGCAGGTTTAAGTCGCCTGCAATTTCACCGGCATGCTGGCCTTTCAATAAGCCGGCCAGGCACTGAATTTCGCGCTTTGACAGAGAAACATCCTGATTGTGTGCTCTTATACTATACGAGCGTTTAACCAGCAGAGAATCCAGTTCCTGAGCGCTCAAACTAACCAGTAAATCAATATTTAATTGCCAGAGCCCATGCGCAAGCCTGAAAACACCAAGCACCGCAATGGTTTTGGCTGATTCATTCATAATTGGGTAAAGCGTACCAGATACCAGTCTGGTGATTTTATTTCGCTCGGGATACACCTCTTCGCAGACCACATTAGGCAAACCGGTGTCAAAGACCTGATCGTCCAGATCCGTGTAAATTTTTACTTTGCTCTTATCGCGGCAAAAATCACTGTCTTTTCTGTTAAACATCTCAGTATTTTTTTTATAACCAAACAGGCTGGCATGATTCTGGTTAACGTATTCATAAGCATAAGATTGGTTTTTTATGGTGATAAAATCAGGTGTGTTGTCTGACAGCAATGACAGCATGACCTCGCCTGGAAGCTGAATAATGCGCTTTTCAAGTATGCCTGTTAATGGGCTGTTTTTCATATTACCTGCTAAGAAAAATAGGCGTAAAATGATCCTGATTTTAACATATTGACAATTAAAAACCACCTCACCCTGATTTAATATTCTTTATAAAATAGTGCATGATGACGAATACAAAAGCGGGCGAATCTGTTCCAGCTGCTCTTCAGAGAGGCCAGCACCTGGATTGCGCTGATATTTATCGCTCAGTACTTGTCCATAGCTCTGGGCCATATCAGTCTCACCCGAACTATCCAGCGCTTTAATCAGGGAAATCATGGCATCCGCATAGGCGGGGCACGCTGTGTTTTCCAGCAGCGAGATGGCGCTTTTTGCCTGGAGCAATGCATTTGCAAGTGCGTGCTGATGCCCATGATATTCAAATTTTTCCCGATTGATATTGGATAATTCGCTAAGTATCTGGCCGATTCCCTGTTGATTGTTACGGCGAATTTCCTCGCTAAGAAACACCAGCAATATCTGCTCTGCCTGTTCGAATCGCGCGCAGTCCTGTTTGCCACATTGACGCAGAATACGGAACATCATAGCCTCAAAGATATCGGCATTATGTTTAAAGCAATCCGATTGAACGTATGGATAACCTTCGCTCAAATAAACAGCGAGCGCGAACGCAGTTCTTTGCAGAGGAAGAATCTCAGCCGCCGTTGACAGGGGTTTATAGCGTCTTGCCTTGCTTAGATCGTTCAAGAGCAGCGCAATACCCGGTGCAATAGACGTAAAGGACGCCATGGCCAGCGCGTCATCTGCTGCAACCAGACGCTCCAGATCAGGTATGAGCTGCTGTGCCAGCCTGTATGCCGCCTCCAGCCAGAACAATTGCGTCTGGCGCAACATGCCTGGATCCTGATTTGATGTTTTGATGTGTTGCAAGTGACCCGCGTAGGCCACCAGCCTTTCCATCTGGTTTATCAAATCCTGAGCACCGGTCATGCTGACGGAGATACCTTGATGAATCGACTGCGCCAATTGATTCAGATCTCTCCATTGTGCGTCAGAGAGGCGGCTCAGTTCATTGCTGAATGCCAGGCGATTGCCTTGCAGGCTATCAAGACGATCCTCACTGTTCGGATAAGCAGCCGTCAGCGGTGAGTATTCGTTCACAACAGCCGCGCGCACTACCCGGAAAAAGCGAGGCGACTTGTTCGGCATGCTCAGGTTTATTTTAAAGGGTAATTTCAAAGGCGGAAAAGGTCTTAATCCATCGAAGCGATTGTCAGGTAATCCTTGTATAAAAGGCGCAATAAAATGAATTAAATTATGCAGCAGGGGCATGTAATAATCGATATTGTCTTCCAGCAGTGCAGGATTGTTATTAGGTGCCTTGTCCAGGACCGTAAACCATTGGGGAACAAATCCTGCTGGTTTTTGAGGGCGTCTAAGCGTTAGAAAATACGATGCCTTCGCAGGCTCAGACAGTGGCACATCGAGTTCCAGACCTGTTTTCAAGAATATTTTAAGTAAAAGCAAGCGCAGATCACCGCGGCATTTGAATGCCAGTGTGACGATATTAGAGCCATCCTGGCGTGGTAAATTCAGGTTTATATAGAAAAATGGTGGTGTTTTTAAAACATATGATACGCTGTCCGATATTTTTCCTTCCAACTCACGTGATGCACCATGGATAACACGCCGTTCAATATGAAATTGATCCAGAACGTCCTCCAGTTCACTCGCCCGCTCTGCGGGTATTCCGACATGCAGTTTATATCGCGCTGTGCACAATTTCTCTCTTTCCAGCATATCCGTGTGCATTTCATATAATGAAGATATATCCGTCCGTGCTTCGGGAAACATCCTCAACAAGGTTGATTGGAGAGTCTGCAGCGACTGTGCAGAAAGAGCGAAAATATCATAATGTATAATGGACGTATTGGGCAATTTGAGCCATTCGTAAAGCAAGGATGATCCGGCGTCTTTTGTATAAAATGGTCTGATCTCAGCCTCCGGTCGCCAGTAAGCATACGGCCTGACACGCTGGCTCAGGAAAAACATATCGGCAGATGGTTTATCCTCCGCAGGTTCTGCCGTCAATAATTCCAGATGTTCCAGTTCAACCCGGTTGTCAGTGCCGAGCACAACCTGATCAAACCAGTCATTCCAGTAAAAATATTGTTTTGCGATAGAATGTTTTGCCAGCGTGGGTATGCGCTCGATGGCCTGTAAATAAGGTTGATCGGCCTTTGATAAATAGAAGAACGCATTCACCGGCAGCTTTGGGGGTACCGATAATATGTAGCTCCGCTGGCTGGAGAAATCAAAGCGAAAGGTTGTTTGCATGGCCAGCGTTAAATGCCGGCGGGCAATGGCAACCAATCCAACTGAGCCGGGGTTTGTCAACTGAGCTTCCAACCTGTCAAAACACACATCAATTTGTTCGCAATGATCAAGGTTTATCAACTCTTCAAGTTCGCAGGTTTCCGTGATGTTTTCGTTGAAGGTTTTCGAGTTCAGCCCTTTGTGAATAACTGCAATTAGTGCCCGCAATAAAACCGCATGCTCTGCCGGAGGCAGTTTTTGATAAACGGTGGGTGGATAACCATCAACCAGGTGCACAATATTAACGGTATCACCCGCTTCCGTCAGACGCTGTGCAACATAGTAGGCCAGTGTTGCCCCGAAAGAATAACCCAGCAACTGGTACGGGCCTTTCGGCTGTACCGTTTTGATGGCGTTGATGTAACGATCGGCCGCATCTTCCAGCGAGTTGGGCAGATACTCGGGGGAAAGCCTGCCGGGATCAGACAATCCATACACATTGCAGTTGTAAGTCCGTGTAAAAATGCCGGCAAATTTTTTGTAGGTAAAATAACCTTCACCCAACAACGGCGGTAAAAAGAAAAAATTATCCCGATGGGTTTCCACTTTGGAAATTGGGGCAATCTCGGCCGCACTATAATCAATAGCGACGGTGGAGGTAATGGATTTGCGCACATTTTCCAGTGTTTTTGGCGACAGGCGAACCAGGTCTTCAAAGCGATAATCGGGATTAATGCCCAGTTTTATTTCCAGATACAGGTTGCTCAGTTGAAACGAATCCCCACCGCAAAACATAAACTCCTGCTCTGGATCGGCGTGATCAAGACCAAGAATGTTGCACCATATTTTATCCACTGCGTATCCGGAATCTGTGGACGTGGCGGCTATGGAGGTCTGTGCAATATGAAAAAAATATTCATGGGCTTCATCAACTCGTTGCCTGAGTTGCTGCTGATCGATTTTTTGACTGGCTACCAGACGGGGTAGACTGTCGAGCTGGATAAAGTTTGGCACGGCCGCTGGAATCAAGTTGTCCTTGATGTATTTTTTAAATGCCTGTTTGTCGAAATCCGCCTGGTTGACAGCGACATAAGCGACCAATCTGTCCTTATCATTTTTTTGTTTGACGACCACATACACCTGAATTACATCCTGATCAAAGCCCCTGTTGTATGATTCCAACGCATCTTTGACCTCTTCGGCCTTAATTTTTTCACCCACAATTTTAACATGGGCGTTATCATCAATTCGTCCTTCTAAAACCAGGTAATCACCCTGCTCGGAAAATTTGTTTTCCGTATTAAAGGCGCGAACCTGACGACCATCCTGGGTCATGATCAGGGGAAAATTTCTTGCCGCACGCACCGGATCGTTTCTATAGCCGGGCGAGAGGTAAGGAGATTCAATATAGAGACAGCTCTCAATGAGATGGTATTTGACCTCGGCACCCCAGGGTTTTCCTATTGGTACAATCATTTTTCCGTCTTTTTCAATCAATGACAAACCATTGACGCATAACAGGCTCATACCAAAGGTGGCCTCGGTTGGGCCATAACCATTCCATAAGTTAATATCGAATGTTTCACAAAGATTTTTAAGCATTGGTGTGCAGGTGTCGCCGGTGACCATCAAATGTTTCAGGCCGGCATCAGCCATACGTTTCAGGATTATTTTTTGATAGCTGACGGATAATTGTGAGGAAATCATAGTCATGCAGGTAATTTTTTGTCGTTCGCACTGTTCTGCTATTGCGCTTAGGCTACGACGGTTGATTGAGGACATCAGTACCAGAGTCGCGCCACAGGCGAAAGCCTGAATGTAATCATAGATTCTCGCATCGTAAGCCGGGCTGCGCGTGCACAATATTCTGTCTTCGAAGTTTAATGGCAACTGACGCCTGAGCGCATCAGCCCAATAATGCAAGCCGGCACTGCCAATAGGGATCCACTTTTTATTTATGTTCGTAACCCCGGACGAAGCAACAAGGTAATTAGGAATGTCAGGGCTTCGTGTTACCTCCGGCACCAACACAGAGCTATGTTCAGGCGGATAAACGCCCGTTCTTTTCATCACAATATTGTGGGTTTGCGGAAGGTCTTCGGGTGGAATCTGGCAAGAATCGTCTAACAGAAAATGTTGAAAGCCCTGTATGGCTTTTAACTGGCCGGATGGGGCATTACTGTCAAAGGGAACGATGCTTGCGTTCAGATAATCCAGCGCAAGATGAACAAATACATACACATCTTCCTGATCGGACAGCAAGGCCACCAAATCGCCTTGTCTGACATCGTTGGCGTATAAAAAAGCAGCCCATGTTTTAACGATTTTTGCGGCTTCTGTGTAGCTTAACTCTTCGCCATTGCTGAGTATGAAGGCCAGATTGTCAGGTGTTGACTGAACTGCCTGATTAAATATTTCGAACATGTCCTACAAAACCAAGGATTACAAAAGAATCGAATTGTACCATATAAATACAATAACATCCATTGCAGGCGCAATTTAAGGTATTTAATGGGCATTTTTGTATGGCATAAAACCAGAATCCTCGCTTCCTAAGAGGAGATGCTGCACCAACTGATCCAGCGCGTACAGATACGCCGCACAGTTTTCCCGATCCTGGGGCCTAAGGTCTTCCGTTAACATCAGAACCGATAAGGCTTCATGTAAATCCTGACGCAGCCCCAAACCTGAATGTCCATCCAGCAAGGCCGTCACCCGGTTTTCCAGGCTGGACACAGCAATTCCCAGAGACTCCCCTGTTTTCCTTGCTCGCGGCTGATCCACACTTTCCAGGATGTTATTCATCGTCACGTGCAAAACCACCATCGTTTCGTGCTCGTCTTTCAGCCCCTGAATCTGTTTTTTCCGGGCTGTCATGGCTTCCAGTAAACCACGACATACCCAAAACGCCGTGATCAGATCATAAAATGGCCAGGCCTGCTTATCCGTCGCCAGGGTGTAGCGTAAATTGGACAATAATCGTTTGCGCAGGGCGTTCATTTGCCGGCGCAGCAAGGTGACCATGTTGGTACGCCAGAATACATTAGCCACTAGAAAACTGGATACAATACCGATCACCACCCCACCCAGGCGCTCCATGGCCGGAACCATGGTCAAAGGCGGGCCACCGGCCTGTGCCATGGCAATAACCAGAGCAAAATTCGCCTGCAAACCAATATAGGCGTAATTTACCTGTTTGAAGGAAAACAAACTGAATGCCCAGACAGACAGAAAAATAACCAAAAGAAATAAATACAAATTCAGCGGAAAGAAAAACAGGGTAACAAACGCCACGCCGCCGCCGAGAATACAACCGAGCAAACGAAAGGCACTGATATTGTGCATTTCATATAGATTTTTACGAATGGAAATAACGATGCTGCTGACGATGCCATTCAAGCCACCTGGCCAGTTGCTCAGCAGCCAGAAGGCCAGAGCAAGAATCGCGGCTAACCCGGCTTTAATGCTGTGAATAATCACATCCGGATCCATGCGCAGCTGCTGTTGCGCTGAGATCGCCTGCCGAATCGGTGCAGGCTTGATCCCAGTCATCAAACGATTGCGCAGGTGGCATAGCAAAGCCGTCATCTGCCGCAAAAAATGAGCAACCAATAAACTGTTTTGCTGCTCGCTGACCGACAAATCGCGCAGCTGCGCCAGTTGTTCGTCAAAATCGGCCAGCGCCACACCGCTTCGCGAAGCCGGCGCAGTAAGAGACTCTCGATAAAAAAGCGCTTTCACGTCGGCAAAATCCTGACGAATCAGAGTCAGACAAGACGCCAGCGGCAAACGATTATCCGGAGCACCGATCGCCGCAACAGTGTTGGATGACAGAAAATAGCCGATGGCGCGACTGGCGTTATAGCAGGAATCCAGCAAAAAACGATGCCGCTCCATGATATCCCGATTATAGGCCACTTCGTGTCGCATAAATCCAACCATATCCTGGGCTTTGCGCACGCTTTTTTTCAGCTGTAGATTGTCCTTAGTCATGGCGGGTAACACACTCGTGTCACCGTTCACCAGTAAGGCCTGTAACTTGAGCAGCAAGGCGTCTATTGCCTTGAAAATGCTGTTAACCTCTTTAACAACGCTGTCTTCTATTCGATTGGGGAAGACGCAGAACGCAAAGGCAGCGGATACCACAACCCCCAGGCAAATCTCGATCGGACGCCAGACGGCTACCCAGAAAGACTGGCTGGGATCTATCGCCAGCTCAGCGATGACAATAAATCCACCGATGGCACCCAGCAGCCAGGCATAGGCGTATTGGCTGAAGTTGTAATAATAAACCGCGATGGCAACCAGGAAAAAGCTTATAAGAAAATACAGAAGAAAGCTGTTCGCAATGTATTTGGCGATAAAAAATCCGAACCAGGCACCGATAATGGTGCCCAATACGCGCATAATGGCCTTGTCGATGATGCTGCCGGTGTATAAATTGGCGACAACTACTACGGTCATTCCGGCCCAGTAGGGCTTATCTGTGTGCAGGGCAAAGGCAATTAAAATCGCCGTGATCGCAGCCAGTGCAGTGCGCAGAGCCGCGCGGTTTTCCAGTGTTTTCGGCAGGAGCAACACCTGGTCACCGATACGTGATGGTGGTAGCGGTAGCGCCTATTCTCAGCGGGTAGGCCGGATCCAGTTCATCAAACACAATGCGGACTGGAAATCGCTGCGCGATTTTAATCCAGTCTTCGGTGGCTTCCAGATAAACGAGCGTAGACTGAGCGACGTTACCGGACTGCACACGATTAATGCCCCAGCCCACGCTTTCCACGTGTCCTTTAAATACTTTGCCTGGGTACATATCCAGCATGATTTTGGCAGGATCACCAGGTTTTATCAGGCGAATGGCCGTTTCCCGGTAGCGGGTCACCACCCACCAGTGTTTTTTTTCAATCAGAGCAAACAGGCCCTGCCCTACCGCAATATATTGACCGTGACGCAGATTAAAATTGGTCACGAAGCCATCTGTTGGTGCATACACCGTGCTGTGATCATAATCGTAGCGGGCTTTATCGCGTACGGCCATGGCTGCCAGCACTTCGTTGTCATCGAGGTTGCGCTGTGCAATGTTCAGTGCCTGGTTGGCGGCCAGCAGCTGGGCTTCCTGTTCCTTGACTTTTGCTTCGATATCCAGCAGTTTGATTTCGGGCATCGCGCCCTCAGTGGTCAGTTTCTGGTATCGTTTTAAATGCTGGAGGCTGAGGGTGAGAGCGGATTGACTCTGTTTCAGCCGTTCTTCAGCGATAACCACGTTATATTTGTCATTTTCGTAGCTGATTCTCGCCAGTTTCAGATCAGCTTCGGCTTTACGCAGCGCGTATAGATAGGGCCGGGGATCGATTTCTATCAGCTTGTCGCCGCGCTTTACGGCCTGATTTTCCCGCACGTAGATATGGCTGATGGGTCCTGAAACCTGGGCTGCCATATTGATGAAATTAGCCGAAACATAGGAGTCGTCTGAACGCGTATCGTAATAGGCGAAATAGCGGTAGGCGGCAAAGCCGAGCACAATGATCAGCAAGGTGATCACCTGTGGCCAGTATTGAAACGACGCCAGGCGTTCTCGAGAGATAAACCTCATTCAGTACATTATCCTTATGTTCAGTCATCTTCTATCCTAAACTCCGCCAGCTTAAAATGCCAGTTTTGATGCTTGATTCAGCGTGATGCAGGCAGGGTTCCGGATTTGCTGCCCGGGCATAACGTATCTGCAGCCACAGTGATGGATCACGGGCCATGCTTAAACGCCAGTGATGGGTGCTGAATCGCTGCCCATTGATAAGGGTGCTCAGACAGGGAATGACACCCAGGTCTTCAATCTGGTAACGAAAATGATACCCCTTAAACGAAAACTGACAGCCGCCGCCTCCCTGCAATTCTCTGATAACGGTGTTGGGTGCATCCTGTTTTCGTACACAGCCCCCGGCATTTGTCCTTATCAACTGTGCCGCCGCCAGCTCGAGATCCACACGTATACTGTAGCGCGCCTTGACCTGATTCACGGCCTTAACATGCAATATAAGCAACTGCATCTGCGACAAAATCAGCAATGACAGCAGTCCTGTCAGCATCAGAGTTATCAGCATCATGCTGCCTTGCTGACGTGATGTCATGGGGTTCTGGGTCTGGTTTCCAGCATCAGTGTTTTCCCGTCATCTGCCTTAAGGTGCACGCGCAGTAACTGATCCTGGCTCTGGTCGGCCACCAGACCGACAATATGATTCGTTAACTGCTCTGGCTGCCTGGCATCATAAAAGAGGCCTGGGCTGCCTGGTTTTGCATAAAAACGCTCTTCCACCCAGGCCCCCACATACGTGGGCTGCGAATAGGGGAAGCGCCAGGCCCTGTCAAGCGTAATCAATGTGTCTTTCCCCTGGACTCGACTGCTGGCCACCGTCAGTACCTCCGCATAAAAACAATCAGCCAGCACCAGTGCCTGTCCGGGAGCAAAAGCAGCCCTGCCCGCTACTCGCAGCCGCGTTGACGAAAGCCAGCTCTGCACTGGGAAGAACTCATCGCTCACATATGCTATCTGCAGGGCGTGATATGGCCCCACCCGGGTTTCGATGCCGCTCAGGCGATGGTCAGGATTACGGCGATCTTTGCTGATAAGACGCCTGATGTTGCCACAGGGAGTAAAGCCGGCACGACGGCTGCTGTCACGCAGCAGCTCACTGACCTGCATCAGCTCAAATTCACGCGTCAGTCGTTTCTGGGTGAATGCATACTGATTTTTACTGCTGAGAAACATGTGTATTAATACCGAGATCAACAGGCAGGAGAGAGCTGCGCTCAGCATCAGCTCAATCAGGCTGAGACCGGATTGCCTACACCCGGAAAGCGGCATGCCGCTCACCGTAGTTGGTATGGCTGTTTAGTGTATTGGCGTCGTAAAGGCCGGCATTGAGCAAATGGCTTGTCTGGCCCTGTTGTGTTAACAGGCCAATGGCTGTGCCCGAGATAAATACCAGGGTCAGCAGCAGATCAAACAGGGTAAACCCTTGAAGAGTGTTCATAATAGTCCATGTCCGTGAGTTGGATTGCGGGCGCAAGGATAGCGCTGGAGGGGATTGTTTGCAATAGCCTGCCCGGCTCCGTTATTAAAATGAGGCCGGCAGACCAGGTCTTTCTGTTTTTACAGCCCGGGTCCCGGCGTCTCATCATGTTCAATGACGCGACGAGACAGCTTCGCTGTGCGTTCTGGATGAAAAAAAGAATATCGCCCACTATAACCGTTCCAGGGATCAAACAAGGGATCATCAGAAACGGGCTCTTCTGTAGCTTCGTGCACGAGCACGGACTCCACTGATTCTTTTTCTGTCACATCTAATACAGCCGGATCCCGATCAGGCGCAAGCTCTTCTAACCAGTTCATGAGTATAACCGTTAAGGCCAGGGCAGACGATTTTCTGGGCACCGAGCTGACCAGGTTAGGAATAACACCATGCATGAAGGTTCGCTTCAAAAGCACATCCACCAGCTCGGCCTTCACCGTGGTGTCCGCATGCCCTAGTTTTTTTGCAGTCTGCACACGCAGCTTAGCCAGATTCAGAGGATTGGTTCCAATAATACTTGCTGACACAGAGGCAGTTGAAACAAGCGTGGCTTCGAATGGAGTCAGTTTGCGATCCGGATCATCTCGAAGCAAAAACGATTTCAACGCAGCAAAAGTACTCCAGTGTATCGATGCACCGAGCATATTCCTGACTGCTGCGGCCTCCCAGGCTTTCCAGAGTCCAAAACCATCGCTCTTAACGATCTGCCAGGCGCTGCCGGCCTTTGCTACCTGCTTCTGGTTTTTGATGGTATCAACCGGATGAACCAGTGCAGCCTCTAAGAGACCCGTCATGGCACTAAACGTCACCGTCAAGCCACCTTTAGCCCAGGCTGTACGATAATGCTCTGGCAGTGCAGCCAGACTTGCTTCTGTCATTTTTGGAGCGCCATACAGACCCATCGTATTAACAATAAGTCTCTGATATACCCTGTAAAACAGGGCTGTCGTCATACCGTTGGTAAGTGATAGATATTTGGATGCTGCCGACAGATTATATGCTTCATGAAAAATGATTCGACCGTAGTACTCTTTGAAGGCGGCATTATTTGGAAATTCGCTCGGGTATTTGATTCTTGCATCATTGCCTTTCAGAGCCATCCAACGTAACTTGGCGGTATCAATGGGATGCCACAAAATCACTTCGCAGGACGCGCTGATAGACACTGCTTTTATAGTAGTCAATATGGATGATTCCTGTTTTTCTGTCTGTTTGCCATGCGTCATTTTTAAACTCCCTGATTAGTCCCTTGAATTGTGGCGCGTATTAAATCAGGTTTTACAGATTTATCAATGGGTTTATGCATTGCGTTACAGACTATCCTTCTAAACCGCGACCGTTTTACAATCCACTGTGACCCAGATACCATGTTAAATTTTTGGAACGAGGCAAATCATGATCCGATTTTTCCAAAAACTGTACCGGGCAGGTACTTATTCCATCAATGGCCTGCGCTACGCCTGGCAGAACGAATGGGCGTTTCGCGTGGAGCTGATTGTCCTGCTGGCAGCCATTCCCTGCGCTTTTGCATTGAGTCATTCTGTGGTGGATTATATTCTGCTGCTTGGCTCTATTCTTCTATTGATGATGATGGAGCTGCTCAACTCGGCTGTTGAAACCACCGTGAATCGCATCAGTATGGAGCGAAACGAATTATCCGGTCTGGCTAAAGATCTGGGATCAGCGGCTGTTTTTATCGCCATCCTGAATGCTCTGATGATCTGGATTGTCATGTTTATCAGGATGTTGATTTAGATTGAAACAGAGCGCGCGACGCGAATCCGTCACCACTGACTGCATAAAAATTGGACAAACGCCATTTTTTTGACTATAAAATAAATTCACTCGTCAAAAAATGGATGGTGTATGAGCATGAATCACGTAGAGCTTTTAGTCGTCAATGAGTTCGACTCGCACGGGGTTTCCATTTGCTTAAAACCACATCTCCCCGATGTCATAACCCCTTCTCTGGTCAATGAAATCCGCCACGTTCAAAACACACTGGCCGAAAATTACTTTAAATCACCGTGGGAAGGTCTTTTATATGTTGTATGGTACTCGCATCGGCGCATGGGCCATTGCAAGCGGGGGCTGGATTTTAATTTTATTATGCATTCGCTGCTTCATCACAAAGAAAATGAGCTGGAAACATACGTTAAAAACCTGTTCGACCTCCTGTTTTTAAACAGCGTTGGCCTTGGCCTTCCCTTGATCAACTGCTCCCTGGTCAGTGGGTTGATATCCGGTGTTTTTCAGGAGTTTTTTTATTTAAACAAAATTAATTTTATCAAAAAAAGACCACGCGAAAACCGCCGTCCAGGGTTAACTCAGGTCTCAATAAGCGACATCAGCAGAAAACGTCTGTTCCCGGAACAAGTGTATGAAAACAATATTTACTACCTCTGCAACAGTTTCGACTTGACCTCCATGTGCCATATTCTCGAACGAACCGAGGCCGATCTGCCCGACGAGCGGCAAATCAAAGCGATGCAGCGACAATTTGACGCGATGTACCAGGCAACCCTGCTGGCTGTGTATCAAATGGCAGCGAATAAAATGAACCTGTTGAAACGCGTCGCTTCCATCCAGAACCGGCAATCGACGGTGGCCTGATAAGGGGTTCGGGCTGAGTCAAACGGCCCGTTCACTCGGACCAAACCCCTGTTTGACTTACAGAGAGAATCTCTGGGAATGATTATCAAGTAATGGCGTCATTTCATCAGACATCGTTTCTTTAGCCCGCAAATGAACTATCCGCGCTTCAATACTATCCCTGTCTTTTTCGCTCATTGGAATTTCGCGCATTTTTCGCTCGCCTGGTTGATTGGCACTCTTCATGTAGGGTTTGAGAATAATCCCCGTATCCAAAAAAGATTCAAGCTGTTCCACAGTATGAAAGGTTAAATCAATATCGATCATGTCCTTGCCAATTTTTTTTTCGATGCTAAATGAGTCAGTTCCCGGTATTTTCCTGTGCGTCACGCGAGGTGTGACAGAGCAGCAAAAGAAAGACCAGAGTCCTGAAGGTTTGTTACGAACTTCAAAATAAGGCAAATAATCTTTCCCGGTCATGCTTGAAATGGCACGCACGATGTTATACAAATCTCCATCGCGAAAAAGCGGACGGTTTCCCAACGCATCTATCACACACTGCATTACATCATTAACTGTGTAATAATAAACCGATGACGGCCCTAGATTCCATGCCACATCGCTTCCGTATGACGTGAATGACTGACTCGTATAGGCAGAAAGAAGACTGAGTGCCACCTGACCATGTAAAGTATGGGAACTCGCTTCCGCAGACCTGATATCGACGGCCTCGGGCCACCAGTTTACCCCACCACCAGCAGTTCCGATGTCGTAAGCATCACGGTAGCTTTTCAGCTCTCTCTCCATCATATCCGACCAATATCTCGCACCTTTTCCGCTCATCATTACACCTGCTTAAGACGTTAGTAGCCCCCATTTTAATTTATTTAAGATCATTTTGCAATAATTTTAAACAGATATCCTGGTATTCCTTCCTTAACCTGGACTACGGTCTGGCACGAAACAGACTCCCTTCTCCCTAAACACAGGGAGAAGGGAGCGGTACGGTTTGAAAATGCAACATCAGGACTACAATCTGGCACAAAACAGGCTCCCTTCGCCCTGGTTAAGGGAGAAGGGTTGGGGATGAGGGTCATCTCATCAGATACACCAGGGCTTCGAAGCGAGCGTTATTTTTTTTATATGGGTTTCATAATAGGGCTCCCGGTTATCAGTCAGCCTCACCCTCATCCCCAGCCCTTCTCCCTAAACACAGGGAGAAGGGAGCGGTACGGTGTGAAAATGCAACATCGGGACTACGGTCTGGCACGAAACAGACTCCCTTCTCCCTAAGGCCGTTTTTACTGTTTCCGTGTCAGGTATCGAACAATCGAGTGGGCTGCCGTCTGCCCCTGAGCAATAGCGTTGACCACCAGATTGGCGCCAGACACCATATCTCCACCGGCAAATACCTTTTCAGAAGAGGTCTGCATGGGAAAAACCGGCTGCTCTTCCAGGCGGATTAAGCCGTTAGCATGAGTCTGGATATTGAGTTCCGTGAACCAGGATTCGGGTCTGGCTTCAAAGCCATAGGCAATAATGGCCACGTCCGAGGGAATGTCCAGATTCGCTTCCATACCAGGACCGGTGTGAGAAAATGCTATGGTCTGCAGGCTTTTGTTTCCATGAAATGCTACCGCCTGTTGCTGCCAGATAAAGTTAACCCCTTCCTCCCTGGCATGATGGAAATCTTTTATCGTGCCCTGCCGCTCATCCATGCGCCGTCGTGATACACAGGTCACGGATGACGCATTCAAACGCAGCGCGGTACGACAGCAGTCCATCGCCGTATCTCCCACCCCCAGAACCACAACCTGTTTTCCCCTAAAATCAAAGGGCGCCGTGGGAATAAGCCCCAGCTGAAAATAAATCTGTTGAATCAAAAAAGGCAGGGCGGAATGCACGCCGGGCAGCCCTTCCCCGGGGATACCCGCCTTGATCCCTTTATCGGCTCCCGTGGCCAGAAACAAGGCGTCGTAATCGTCCAGCAATTGCCGTGCCTGCAGGCTGCTGTCAATCGCGGTATTCAGCTGAAAACGAATGCCCATGCCTTCAAGCAGGGCTCGACGGCGCAGCATGATGCTTTTTTCCAGTTTGAATGAAGGAATACCAAAGGTCAGCAGGCCGCCAATTTCCGGATGCTTATCATAAACTGTTACAGCAATGCCCTGCCTCGTCAGCCGGTCAGCACAGGCCAGACCGGCAGGACCCGCGCCAATAACAGCGACCCGGAAAGGTTTTGGAATCACACGTGACAAATCCGGTTTCCAGCCCATGGCCAGGGCCGTTTCTGTCAGATAGTTTTCAATGGCGCCAATGGTAACCGCCCCTGGTATACCCTGCAGAGTGCATGCCCCCTCACACAGTTTTTCCTGCGGACAGACCTGTCCGCAGACCTCGGGCAGGCTGTTGGTTTCATGCGCCAGATCGGCCGCCTCCATTATTTTTCCTTCTGCAACCAGATGCAGCCACTGGGGAATATTGTTGTGTACCGGGCATTGCCACTGGCAATAAGGGTTGCCGCAGTCAAGACAGCGTTCGCTTTGCCGGCGGGCTTCCTCTTGTGTGTACTGGCTGTAAATTTTAGCGAAGTGCCGCATGCGTTCATCCACACTTTGCTTGTCAGGCTCTTTGCGGACTTGTTCCAGAAACGCGAACAACGGGATAATGGTTTCTTTCATTCGCCACTCCCTTCGCCTTGAGCATACGGCGACACGTTCTTCGGTAAAACAAGATACCACTGGTTCCAGTTTTCTTCCCGCGCTGACAACAATGACGCTGCGCTGACGCTGTGAGTTTTATCATGAAAATCCTGCAGCAATTGCATGAGCTGCTCTTGCCAGACCAGCAGGTTCGCGTTATCCAGCAAATGTATACCAACTGATTGTTGATTACAGCGTTGTGTCAGCACAGACTGATCATCATACACAAAAGCGACACCACCGGTCATCCCGGCCGCGAAATTATTACCCGGTGAACTGAGAATCGCGACGCTGCCTGCGGTCATATATTCACAGGCGTGATCGCCCACGCCCAGAACAATCGCAGTCGCGCCGGAATTACGCACGGCGAAACGCTGGCCTGCCAGACCATCCAGATAACATATTCCGCCCGTTGCGCCATACAGACAGGTGTTGCCAGCCAGGCAGGTAGACGCTGGACTCAAATGACCGTTTCGGAACGGCGTGATGATTAACTCGCCACCGCTCATGCCCTTGGCGACGTAATCGTTCGCAGCGCCTTCCAGGTACAGAGACAGTCCCTGTACCAGCCAGGCGCCAAAACTCTGGCCGGCTATGCCATGAAAATTCAAGCGGATTCGGGCGGGAAAATCCTGATTGCCATATTGTCTGGCAATAACGCCAGCTACGTTGGCGCCAATGCTGCGCTTGTCGTTAGAAATGAGGTAATGGGCCGTAAAATCGGACTGACCCTGTATAGCCGGCAGGACATCGTCCAGAATTTTTTCAGCATACAGACCCTGATCAAAAGGCACATTGGGTCGCTGTTGATAAAGCCTTTGCCGGTATTCTGCCTTGAACTCTGGCTGGCGCAGCAGCAGGCTCACATCCACGCCATTTTTCTCAAGCGGTGCGAGCAAATCCAGGCGACCGATGGCATCTTCAAGGCGGGTCAGGCCAAGGGAAGCCAGTAACTCGCGAACGTCCTCAGCAAGCCAGCGAAAATAACGCATGACCCGCTCTGGCAGACCATGAAAAAATTCGCTGCGCAGGCGTTCATCCTGGGTGGCAACGCCTGTTGCGCAATTATTTAAGTGACAGATGCGCAGATATTTACAGCCCAGCGCAATCATGGGAGCCGTACCAAAGCCAAAGCTCTCTGCCCCGAGAATAGCGGCCTTGATCACGTCCAGTCCGGTCTTCAGGCCACCATCCACCTGCAGAGTGACACGATGACGCAGATTATTCTCCATTAGCACGCGCTGTACCTCGCTTAAGCCAAATTCCCAGGGGCAGCCTGTGTAACGAATGGAGCTTAAGGGACTGGCTCCGGTACCGCCGTCGTAGCCTGAAATGGTAATCATGTCCGCATAGGCTTTGACCACGCCCGCCGCGATGGTGCCGATACCAGGCGCTGACACCAGCTTCACAGAAACCCGTGCTTTGGGGTTGATTTGCTTCAAATCGAAAATCAGCTGAGCCAGATCTTCTATCGAATAAATATCATGATGCGGCGGCGGTGAAATCAGAGTCACGCCCGGCGAGCAGTAACGCAGGCCGGCAATCAGGGCATTTACTTTCGTGCCCGGTAACTGGCCACCCTCTCCGGGCTTAGCCCCTTGCGCTATTTTAATCTGCAAGACCTCTGCATGCATCAAATACTCGGCTGTCACGCCAAAACGGGCTGAAGCAACCTGTCTGATTTTGGACTGGTTTATCTGCCCCTGACGGTGTCTGGCCTCCCCACCCTCGCCCGAATTGGAACGGCCGCCGAGACGATTCATGGCAACGGCCAGTGCTTCGTGCGCTTCGGGAGACAAGGCACCCAGCGACATGGCCGCGGTATCAAAGCGGGTCATAAGCGTCGAAATATCTTCAACCAGGTTAAGACTGACAGGCCGTTGCTCAGCCGACAGAGACAGGAAATCACGCACCATCACCGGTGGTCGGCAGTTAACCAGTTCTTTGAACTGCTGAAAATAACGTGCATCATTTTCAGTCACCGCCCGCAGCAGGCTGGTCACCACATCGGGGTTATAATCGTGGTATTCGCTGTTGTGCAGGAACTTATACAGACCGCCTCGCCTGCGATCGCGGCCTGGATCACGACCGTGTTGATAAAATATTTTCTGATGCGCATCCAGACTCTGCCAATCGTATTTTTCCAGCCAGCACGAGCTTTTACTGAAACAGTGTGCGGTCACTTCCCGGTCAAGGCCAATCACATGAAACAGCTGCGACCCCCGGTACGCATTGAGGGTGCACACCCCCATTTTGGACGCAATTTTCAGCAGTCCCTTGTTCAAGGCCTTACGGTAATTATTCAGGGATGTCACAGGATTCTTTTGATTCTGCCGCGCGATATCCATGACCAGAGCAAAACCCAGCCAGGGATTCACCGCATCCGCACCGCAGGCGATCAATATCGCCAGGTGATGCGCATCGCGTACCCAGCCCGAACGAACGACAATCGAGAAGCGCCCACGCTGCTGTGTTTTTATCAAAGCATGATGCAAGGCGCCGGCAGCCAGGGTCGGATGAATGCTGTTCTGCTCTTCAATCGATGTTTCATCGCTCAGAATAATCAATTGATGGTCCCGGTCAGGTAAAGCCTGTACTGTGTCGCAGAGCCTGTCCAGCGCCTGTTTCAGGCTAAGGTTCTGCTCAAAGGCAAGAGAAACAGGTGTGACCACAAAACCAGGGAGGCAATCGTTGCTCAGAACCTTCATCTGTTCATTGCTCAGCAGAGGGCTGGGCAACTCTATCTGTCTGGCCATGCCGGGCTGTGGTCTTGTAATCAGAGCGCGGGTTCCCAGACTGATGCCGGCCGACATCACGCAGCTTTCCCGCAGCGAATCAATGGGTGGATTGGTGACCTGGGCAAACTGCTGGCGAAAAAAATCAAACAGCTGCCGCGTCTGCGCAGACAAGGCGGCCATCGGTGTGTCGTCTCCCATCGAGCTGGTTGGCTCCTCGGCGGTCTCACTCATGTAACGCAGCACCTGCTCCTGTTCTTCAAAGCTTACGTCAAAGCGATTACAGAGGGTGTCTGAAACGGATACGTGACGCTCAGCGACCGTCGGCGACTCCTGATCGTCAAGGCGCGTGGCGAACTGACTCATCCAGTCGGCATAGGGGTGTGCCCGTGACGTGCGTGCCTTAAACACGGCGGCATCGAGCAACGTCTTCTCCTGCATGTCGATTATTACCATTTCCCCGGATTGCAGTCGCGACAGATGCGTAATATCGTCTTCCTTAAAGTCGAAAATACCCACTTCTGAGCCTATCCCTATCCAGCCGTTTTTATTGAATACCACACGTGCCGGGCGAAAACCGTTGCGGTCGAGCAGGCAACCGGCATAGCGGCCATCAAAAAACGCAAGGCCTGCGGGGCCTTCCCAGGGAGGTAAATGATGTGCATGGTATCGATAATATTCCTTATCGTCCGGGCTCATCGACGATGGCTTTTCCCATACTTCAGGCACCATAAGCCGCAGGGCTTCTGGCCCTGACATCCCGGCCTGAACGAGACTTTCGAGCATGTTATCCATGCTCAGAGAGTCCGATCCCTGCTGATTCACAAGACAGGTCAGTCCGCTTAGTTCAGGGAAGTGTTCCGCAACCATGAGGTGACTGATTTGCTGTGCGTAATGGCGATTGCCCTGGATGGTATTAATTTCACCGTTATGCGCCAGAATGGCAAAGGGCTGCGCCAGACGCCAGGACGGCAGGGTATTGGTCGAAAAACGCTGGTGAAACAGAGCCAGGGCGGAACGCATGCGTCTGTCATGCAAATCCGGATAAAATAAAGGCAGATTCTGAGTCAGCACTGTTGCCTTGTAGACGATGGTTTGAGTCGATAAGGAACAGACGGTAAACGAGGGATCGTCTTCAAGTGCGTGCGACGCCAGATTTTTGGCCACAAAAAGTGTGCGCTCTATCTGTTGTAAGGACCAGCTATCAGGGTAATTTACAAAGATTTGCGCAACACAGGGCATGCTCTGTTGCTGGCTTATGCTGACGTAACGAAGATCAAGCGGTACAGGGCGCCATCCGGCTACCTGACATCCCAGTTGTGTCAGCGCGGTTTCGAGCGCCTGTCTGTTGCTTTCAACATCTGAGCGATTTAAAAAACACATACCCACCGCAAAGGATTTTTTCAAAGGCACACCGATTTCATCGGCCAGCTTCTGAAAAAAGGGCTTATCAAGTTGAATCAAAATCCCGCAACCGTCACCGGACAGTCCGTCCTCACCCACCGCACCACGATGGCTTAAACGCGCAAGACCTGATAATGCTGTTTTTATGAGACTGGATGATTTTTTATTGTTAAGATTGACTAGTAATCCAAACCCACAACTATCTGTCTCAGACTGCTTCATTAGCTCGCCGATATCCTGCTCTTCGTTTTAAGCATAGTTAAATTAATGAGGAAAGCAATCTGCAAGGCTTGTCGCATGGGTCACTATGAAGTCAGGATTGCTGGACATTGAGACTAATAATTTAACAATGAACACAAACTTAAGCAGTAGGTTGGGCCTTGGCCCAACAATGGAGCTGGTGAGATATTCTTTGTTGGGCCAAGGCCCAACCTACGGCCATTTTGATGGATATTAATTCAATATAGATGCATTAGAAACACATGTAGTGAAGGTGTCGCCTGAATCGGTTGGCTGTTCGATTGCGCTTCAGGCCCGATGAGCAGCAGCGTAATCCGGGCACTGGCTTCCGTGTTTTCCTGTCTTATTTGCGTCCTTGTGCAAGCGCAACAGATTTTTTTCTGACGTGTTGATCCTGTTCCGCCAGGTTACGTGTTTTCAATGCTTCGTCGAGGCTGACGAAGGTGTAGCCATTTTGCTGGTACAGATTGATAATATCTGGCAGTACATAGGCATTGAGCAAATTGGCGTGAATCAGCAAAATCTGCGCCTGATCACTTTTTTTGGAGTAATGGCTTTTTTCTTCGGCCAGCAGGGTCTGTTGCCAGATAAAATCAATATAGGCCAGTTTCAGGGTCTCAATGAATTTGCGCCGCCCTTTCTCGGGAACCGTCAACAGCAGTTTGTTAAATACAAAATCATTGCTGTCAATGGTAATAGGTGCGTTGCGGTAGTTTTTTTCAGCCAGAACCTGCCTGATTGTATCGCGTTTTTCCCCGGTTCCGATGGCCAGATAGGGATAACGGAAAAACCTGGGCTCGGTTAAAACCGGTTGCAGTCGTTTGTCGGACTCTTCAATTTCATAAATGTATTCCGCTGTTTTTGCCTGGTTTAAATTCTTATGTGTCAGGGTATGATTGCCCAGAGCAAATCCGGCTTCCTTGAAGCGTTGCAAGACAGGCCAGTTTTCCTTATGCACATTTCCGGCAATAATAAAACCAGTTGCCGTCACTTCATGCTCTTTCAAGGTGTCGATGATCATGTTCAGGTGAAAATTTTTACTTTCCCCGACAAAGGGTAAATCGTCGATGGTCAAGGCAATTTCCCGTTTGGCGGCAAAACTGCTGTTTACAGATAAAACGAGAATGGCCAGGGCCATTATTTTTTGAATTACAGACATACGCATCTCTTTTTGATAATCGGCTAGTATACGACAGAGTAAAGGCCTCGTAAAACAGAAGCGGAAATTCGGATGGATTACGTGTGAAAATTGAGATAATCCTGCCCTGCATAAAGGATTTCTGTTTCCTGGCCCGGCAGGGTAAAATAAATCTGACACCTATATCAGGAGATGACTTTGTCGTGCAATTACAGTGAGTTACCACACACAGGGATTAAAACCCTGCAGCCGTATATACCGGGCAAATCCGTTGAAGAACTGGCACGGGAGCAGGGTATTTCAGACATCATTAAGCTCGCCAGCAATGAAAATCCGCTGGGATGCAGTCCGATGGTGCTGGACATGCTGGCCAATATATCCGGGCATTATATCGCGACCTACCCCAGCCCTTCCCTGCATCCCTTAACGAAACAGCTGAGCCAGTTTCTCGATATCAGCGAGTCTCAGCTGACCCTGAGTAACGGATCGGATTTTATTTATACCCTCTTAATGATGCTGTTCGCCCTGCAACAGGATAAACACATTCTGACGCATGACAAGGCATTTCTCACCTACCAGATTCAGGCGCAGACCCTTGGTATTCCTTTTCGACTCAGCCCCTTGAAAGAGGACTGGAGTGTTGATATTTCAGCCATGATTGAGGCCTGTCGTCCAGACACGGCCATTGTGTTTCTGGCCAATCCCAACAATCCCACCGGTGTTTTGGTTCCGGAGAGCGAGATCCGGCGTCTGCTGAAAAGTGTCCCGGAGTCAACGCTTGTGGTGGTTGACGAAGCGTATTATGAGTTTGCCTATCCTGAAAACGATGCCGGAGCACTGCCCCTGCTGAATGATCATCCCAATCTGGTCATTACCCGCACCTTCTCCAAGGTGTATGGGCTGGCCGGTCTGCGTCTGGGCTATGCCATTGCCCAGCAGAGCATCAGTGAACTGCTGAAACGCATCCAGCTGCCCTTTACGGTCAATCAGGTGGCCATGGCTGCGGCAGTCACCGCCCTGCAGGATCAGGCCTTTGTAAGGGAAACGCTGGCGCTTAACAGAGAAGGAATGCAGCAAATGCGCGAAGGGCTGGCCGCTCTTAAGCTTAAGCAGATTCCATCGGCCTGTAATTTTATCAGTTTTGACTGTGGCATGAATGCCATGCCGGTGTACCAGAAACTGCAGCAACACGGTATCATTGTGCGACCACTGGCTGCATACGGCATGCCCAATCATTTGCGGGTCAGCATCGGGAAGCCAGAGCATACGAAACGCTTTCTCGACAGGCTGCCGCTTTGTCTTCAACATTAAGGAAACAACATGAGTGACTTACAGCATAAACATTGTGAATCCTGCGAGGGAATCGGCCAGGCTCTGAACGCAGAGCAGGTACGTAATCTGATGCCGCAGCTGGATAAAGGCTGGGAAATTATCAACGACAGCCGGGAAATCAGGCGTTCGTTTTCCTTTGCCGATTTCTACGAAACCATGGCCTTTGTGAACGCTATCGCATGGATAGCCAATGGAGAGAATCATCACCCCGATTTGGAAGTTGGATATAATTACTGCCATGTCCGCTTCATGACACATGCCTTGAAGGGACTGTCTCTGAATGACTTCATCTGCGCGGCCAAGGTGGATGCACTGCTGAATTGATATGGTTCCCTTCTCTCTGGTTAAGGGAGAAGGGAGTATGTATGATGGCCCGCGATCAGGCTCTGGAAAAATCAAAAGCCTGGGTTTCTGCTATCGATTCAACTCCCAGCGCCAGCGCCATCAGGCGATCAACGCCTAAAGCCACCCCGCTGCAGGCCGGCAGACCCTGAGCCAGGGCATCCAGCAGATACTGATCCGCTGCAACCTGAGGCAGGCCTTTTTCCTGTCGTTTCCAATTATCATCTGCAAAACGCTGCGCCTGTGCCTCGGCGTCGGTCAACTCATGAAAACCGTTCGCCAGCTCGACACCACGGTAATAAATTTCAAAACGCTCAGCCACACCATGATTGACCTGAGCCAGTGCCGCCTGAGACGCAGGAAAATGATACACCGCCAGAGGGGCATCGAGACTGGCATACGCCGGCTCAACAACATGACTCATCAGCAGAAACAAATACTGATCACGATCCGGCTCATCAGGCGGCAACACATTCGCCAGTTCAAAACGCGATACACACTGCCGCAGGTCAGACAGACTGGCTGTAAACGGATCCAGCTGGCAGGTTTCCACAAAAGCCTGCTGATAGGTTTTTCTCAATAAGGGCGGACAGGACAAGACCGTGCGCAGCAAGGCGTCCATTTCGTCCATCAGGGCATGATGATCAATCCCCGGCTGATACCACTCCAGCAGGGTAAATTCAGGATTATGCCAGCGACCCAGCTCGTCATCACGAAACACGCGCGCCAGCTGAAAAATCGCACCGCTGCCGGCCGCCAGCAGGCGTTTCATATGGTATTCCGGCGAGGTCTGCAGGCAGTAAGACTGACCGCGAAACCCGGCGGTCATATTGCTCAGATACACGTCCGTCACGCCATGACGCGCCATCACTGGCGTTTCCACTTCCAGATAATGACGTTCTGTAAAAAAGCGACGAATCGTTGCTATTAATGTGGCGCGCTGACGCAGGTTGGCGAGTGTGGCCGAAGGCTGCCAGGACATCAGTAAAACATACCCAGTTCCAGACGCGCTACTTCCGACATCCGCTCCTGAGTCCATGGCGGATCCCAGACCAGCTCAACCGTGCAGTCGTTCACGCCTTCTACAAGGTTCACGGCCTGTTCCACGGTACCAGGAAAGGTCTGAGCCACCGGGCAGCCAGGGCTGGTCAGTGTCATTTGAATATGGACAAGCTGCTCGTCGTTAATATCGATGTTGTAAATCAAACCCAAATCATAAATATTCACCGGAATTTCCGGATCAAAGACCGTTTTCAGGCCAACAATCACCTGCTCTTTCAGAGCGTCTTTATCCACCGGTTTTTTCTTCAAGCCAAACATAATGACATCACTCCGTACTGACAACGCTGTCCGGCTTGTTTAAAGCCGCATTAAAGGTATGCCAGGCGAGAGTTGCGCATTTGACACGCGCCGGATACGCCCGCACACCAGCCAGAACGGCGAGTTTATCGAGAGAACGCCAGTCGCCCTCTTCGCTGCTGGTCAATAAAACATGAAAACGCTCGTACAGAGTGCGCGCTTCCTCAATAGCCTTGCCCTGCAGTGCCTGAGTCATCAGTGAAGCCGAAGCCTGAGAGATGGCGCAGCCACAGCCTACAAAGCTTATCTCGCTGAGCACATTGTTCTGTACCTTCAGATACACCGTCAATTTGTCGCCACACAGAGGGTTAAAGCCATTTGCAACCGCGGTGGCATCCTCCATCATATGGTGGTTTCTTGGGTTACGGTTGTGATCAATGATAATTTCCTGATACAACTCACGTAAATCCATACTCATGCGAACACCTCTTGCGCTTTGAGCAGCGTCTGCATGCAACGATCAATTTCCTGGGTCGTATTATAAAACGACAGAGAAATTCGCGTGGTTGCCGCTACATCATAAAAATCCATCACGGGCATGGCGCAATGATGGCCACTGCGAATAGCAATGCCCTCACTGTCCAGTATGGTGCCCAGATCATGTGCATGAATACTGCCGTGGATAAAGGACAGAACCGGCACTTTATGCTTCGCCGTACCAATCACACGAAAGCCTTTGATAGACGCCAGTGCATCGGTTGCGTATTGCAGCAGGTGATCCTCATAAGCAGCAATAACACCCAGATCCATGGACAATAAGAAGTCGATGGCAGCGCCGAGACCAATCACTCCGGAAATATCCGGCGTACCCGCTTCAAATTTATGTGGCAGGGGCGCATATACCGTCTCGGTGAAACTGACATGATTAATCATCTCACCCCCGCCCTGGTAAGGAGGCATGGATTCGAGCAGCTCCTGTTTGCCCCAGAGCACGCCAATGCCGGTTGGTCCGTACATTTTATGCGCTGAGAAGGCCAGAAAATCGCAACCGAGATCCTGAACATCAATGGATAAGTGCGGCGCAGCCTGGGCGCCGTCTACCAGTACCCGTGCACCGTGGGCATGGGCCATTTCGATCATTTTTTTAACGGGATTAATCGTACCCAGGGCATTGGAGGCATAGCCAATTGAAACAAATCGCGTTTTACTGTTGAGCAGGCGCTCAAACTCATCCATCTGTACTTCACCGGAATACGAGATGGGGGCCACTTTCAACACAGCGCCGGTTTTTTGACAGACCATTTGCCAGGGCACAATGTTGGAATGATGCTCCATGGTCGTGATAAGGATTTCATCGCCCGGCATCACCTGATTGGCAACCAGACTCTGAGCGACCAGATTAATGCCTTCGGTGGTGCCGCGCACAAAAATACATTCGCTGGCGCTTTTGGCATTAATAAAGCGCTGCACCTTACTGCGGGCCTGTTCGTAATGCAGGGTGGCGCGCGCGCTCAGAGCATGTACACCGCGATGAACATTGGCGTTGTCATGTGTGTAATAGCTATCAATGGCCTCAATCACAGCGCGCGGCTTCTGCGTGGTGGCCGCGTTGTCAAAGTAAACCAGCGGATGACCATTAACGGACTGGTGAAGAATGGGAAATTCCCTGCGTATCGCCTCGACACTGCTGGGCAACATTACGTTGAATTCTGTCGTCATGTCATTACCTCAACTGCTGATTAATCAGATTAGCCATCCAGGCTGCCACTTCAGCGTGGGCTATCAGGCGTAGATTGTCGGCGGCAAAGGCATGAATCAGATGACGCACCGCGTCAATGCGATCGATACCGCGGGCCGTCATGTAAAACAAGGCATCTTCGTCGAGCTGCCCCACGGTGGCACCGTGCGAACAGCTCACGTCGTCAGCAAAAATTTCCAATTGCGGCTTGGTGTCAATTTCCGCCTGATCAGACAGTAGAATATTCTTGTTCTGCTGTTGCGCGCAGGTATGCTGTGCGTTTTTGGCCACGACAACCCTGCCGTTAAACACGGCCCGCGACTGCCCTGTCATCACGCCTTTGTAATCCTGAATACTCTGGCAGTCTGGTACCAGGTGATGCACCGTTGTGTGATGATCAACGTGCTGTCTGTCGGCGGGCATGTACATGCCGTTCATCAGACAGGCGGCTTTGGCAGCCTGCAGATTAAATGTTAAGTCGCTGCGCACGAGTCGGCCGCCGAGACTGAGCGAATGGCTGTCAAACTGACTGGCTTCATCCTGTGATACGGTCATATGACCAATGTGAAACGCCGCATTGCTTTCGCACTGTATTTTGTAATGCGTCAGGGAAGCCCGGGCCGCAGCGTGAACCTCCGTGACCACGTTGGTCAGGTAACAGGCGTCTGCTTCCCCATGATAGGCCTCGATAATGGTCGCCTGGCTGCCCGGCCCGGCAATGATCAGGTGGCGGATGTGCTGCGCCTGATGCTCTCTGTCCTGCCAGTGAGCGAGGACAATCGGCGTGTCCACCCGCGCACCGGCAGGCAGATACACCAGAACACCGCTGTGCCAGGCCGCGGTATTCAGGGCGTGAAAACCGTGTTCGTGCTGTAGAATACTGGCAAGATAGGGTTTGACGAGCTCGGGGTGCTCGTTCAGGGCCTGTAACAGGGGCTGCACGATAACACCAGAGGGCAGACTGCCCGCACCCGTTTCAATGGGAGTTACCTGACCATTAGACAGGCTCACCGTCCAGCCCGCTGGTAAGTCTTCTGCACCTTTTTTCGGGCTGCCAGTGGATGTTTCGTTCAGGCCCACAGGCTGATGAAACATCTGCTGCAGAAAGCTGTCCGTGGCGGTGTATTTCCAGTCTTCATCCCGGCGTCCGGGAAACCCATAACGCCTGAAATCATCCAGAGCACTGACCTGACGTTCAGCCAGCCAGGGCAGATTTGATCTGACAGAAACCGCCTGTTCCTGGTAAAAATCCAGAAGTTCGCTCATGCCTGCTCCGTATCTTCAAGCCAGCTGTAACCTTTCTTCTCCAGCTCCAGAGCCAGAGATTTATCGCCGGACTTCACAATCCGGCCATTGGCCAGCACATGTATAAAATCAGGCTCAATATAGTCCAGCAAACGCTGGTAATGCGTCACCATAATAATCGAACGCTCAGGTGAACGCATGGCGTTAACACCCTGAGCAATCACACGCAGAGCATCGATATCGAGACCGGAATCGGTTTCATCAAGAATGGCCAGTTTTGGCTCCAGCGCCAGCATTTGCAGAATTTCGTTGCGCTTTTTCTCGCCGCCGGAAAAGCCTTCATTGATGCTGCGATACAGGAAACTTTCGTCCATATCCAGCAGTTGACATTTTTCGCGGATAAAGCCCAGAAACTCAATGGCGTCCAGCGCTTCCTTGCCCATACCCTTGCGTACAGCATTGACCGAAGCCTTAAGAAAATTGATGTTGGTCACACCGGGAATTTCAACCGGGTATTGAAAGGACATGAAAATACCGGCCTGAGCGCGTTCTTCCGGCAACAGAGGTAACAGATCCTGACCGTTATAAATCACCTCGCCACTGGTCACGGTATAAGCCGGATGACCGGTCAGCACTTTGGACAGCGTGCTTTTACCCGAACCGTTCGGCCCCATGATAGCGTGAATTTCACCCGGTTTAATCGACAGGTTAATGCCCTTTAAAATTGGCTGCGCATTAATATCGACGTTTAACTCTTTAATTTCCAACATAATTAACCTACCGCCCCTTCGAGACTAATACCTAATAATTTGGTGGCTTCCACCGCGAATTCCATCGGTAACTCTTTCAGTACCTGTTTACAAAATCCGTTGACTATCATGGATACCGCGTCCTCGGTATCGATGCCGCGCTGCTGGCAATAAAACAGTTGATCTTCACTGATTTTCGACGTAGTTGCTTCATGTTCCAGCTGCGCACCTGAGTTTTTGACCTCAATATACGGGAAGGTGTGAGCCGAACACTGATCGCCCATCAACAGAGAATCACACTGGGTAAAATTACGTGCATTGGACGCGGTTGGCGCAATACGCACCAGACCGCGATAGGCATTGTGCGATTTGCCGGCACTGATACCTTTAGAAATAATGGTCGACTTGGTATTTTTGCCAATATGAATCATTTTGGTGCCGGTGTCAGCCTGCTGATAATTATTAGTCAGGGCAACCGAATAGAACTCGCCCACGGAATCGTCACCGAGTAAGACCACGCTGGGATATTTCCAGGTGATGGCTGAGCCGGTTTCTATCTGGGTCCAGGAAATCTTTGAGCGCTTACCACGGCAGGCACCCCGTTTGGTTACGAAATTATAAATACCGCCTTTGCCTTCCTTGTCACCTGGGTACCAGTTCTGTACCGTGGAGTATTTGATCTGCGCACCGTTCAAGGCAACCAGCTCCACCACTGCCGCGTGCAGTTGATTCTCGTCGCGCATAGGTGCTGTGCAGCCTTCCAGATAGGACACGTAACTGTCGTCATCGGCCACAATCAGGGTTCGCTCAAACTGGCCTGTTGAAGCCGCGTTGATACGGAAATAGGTTGACAGTTCCATAGGGCAGCGTACACCTTTGGGAATGTAGACAAACGAACCGTCACTGAACACCGCCGAATTCAGCGCAGCATAAAAATTATCCCGGTATGGAACCACCGAACCAAGATATTTACGAATCAAATCCGGGTATTTGTGCACGGCTTCGGAAAAGGGGCAGAAAATCACGCCGTCTTCCGCCAGTCGGGCTTTGAAGGTGGTTGCAACCGATACGCTGTCAAATACCGCATCTACCGCCACACCGGCCAGCATTTCCTGCTCACGCAGAGAGATACCCAGCTTATCGTAGGTGCGCAGTAATTCGGGATCCACTTCATCCAGGCTTTTGGGTGCGTCTTTGGCCTTTTTAGGCGCGGAATAGTAAGAAAGCGCCTGATAATCAATCGGCGGATAATGAACGCTGGACCACTCGGGATGAGGCATAGTCAGCCAGTGGGCGTACGCTTTCAGACGCCATTCCAGAATAAAATCCGGCTCACCCTTGATGGCGGACAGGCGACGAATCACGTCCTCGTCAAGACCGGGAGCAAACGTCTCCACGTCGATGTCGGTTACAAAACCGTGTTCATACTCTCTTTCCAGAAGAGAGGTGATTTGTTCATTGCTTTTAGCCACGACTTACTCCACTGCTCGCGATGTGTCTGATACGCTCGATTTCCCCAGCCGGTAACGAGGGTCTGGCCAACATGTCCAGACTTACGCTGTCCAGAGCGGTTTCAATGGCCCGACTGATTAGCTGCCAGTTACCCTGCACGTGACAGACGCCCTGCAGGGAACATTCGTTGGGCTGAAGACTGCATTCGGTCACGCCGCGATTGTCTTCCAGTGCATAGATAATCGATGCCACAGAAATAGCCGTAGCGTCTCTCTGCAACCGATAACCGCCATTGACACCGCGAACAGACGTCAACAGGCCGGCTGCCGTCAGTTTTTTTAATAACTTGCTGACCATGGGAACTGTAATATGGGTATGCATCGCGATATCGCGCGCATTGCAAAGCGTTTGGGTCCGCTTTGCCAGATACACCATGACCACTGTTCCATAATCAGCCAGTTTGCTTATGCGTAGCATACCATTCTCACATCGGATGATCCAGTACCAAATCAGTACCAATTAAAAACCAGCCACATAAAATCAACTGCGCCCTACTATTAAATATAGTACTTATTTAGTTCTATATTAAGAAAAACAGCGAATTATAGTGCCTTAATCCCAAAGGCGCAATCATTACCGAACCGTGACCGTCAGATCATCATTTGTCTTCCCCGCGCAGGGGGGATCCGGGCTGCAATTGATGATTTTCTTCTGGAAAATCCGCTTTGTGTGTTGTAACATGCAGCCTGCGCCGATTTGAACACATAGCTTGCGGGCGCTCAGGAGAAATCTTCTCCCGTAAATTCGGCTAAAGCGGTTCCCCTCATCCGAGTGCAATCCTTAGCCACAAACCAGGTTTAAGATATGATTGAACTCATCGGATTAAACAAATCCTTTGCTGACATCCCGGCCCTGCAGGACATTAATCTGTTCATCCAGGAAGGCGAGATTTTTGGCATTATTGGCAAAAGCGGCGCCGGGAAATCCACCCTGCTGCGCGTCATTAATCTGCTCGAAAGACCAGACAGCGGTGACGTTCTCATCGATAACAACGACATTACCGGCCTTCATGGCAAAGCACTGCGCATTGCGCGCCACAAAATGGCCATGATTTTTCAGCAGTTCAACCTGCTGCAATCCAAGACGGTTTACGACAATATTGCCCTGCCCATGCGCATTCAGGGCTTTTCTGAAGAAGACATTGCAGAAAAAATTGACGAGCTGCTGAAACTGGTTGAACTCGATGAAAAGCGCGATGCCTATCCATCTCAGCTCAGCGGAGGCCAGAAACAGCGCGTCGCAATTGCCCGTGCGCTCACCTGCTCGCCTAAAATTCTGCTCTGCGACGAGGCAACCTCCGCTCTTGACCCGGAAACAACCGATTCTATTCTGGCTCTGTTAAAGAAAATCAATCAGGTTTATGGCATCACCATTGTTCTCATTACACACGAAATGGATGTCATCAAACGCATCTGCCATCGGCTGGCCTTAATGGAGAGCGGCAGGATCGTTGAATTGATTGCGCTGGCCGATGTGTTTCAATCAACCGACAGCCAGGCGCGCAACCTGCTGTATGCCCAGCTCAGTCCACATCTTCCTGCCTATCTCAGCAGCCAGCTCAGCCAGATACCCAACGATCAGCCCCTGCTGCGCCTGTTTTTTCAGGGAGAAACAGCAACGGTACCCTTTATCAGCCAAAGCAGCCGCGAGCTGCATCTGGACATCAATATTCTACTGGCCAATATCGACCAGTTCGATACCCTGACCTGCGGTGTACTCGTCGTCCAGCTCCATGCCGATGCCGCTCTGCTGGCCAGTTTTATCGAACGCTGCAACAACGCCAATTTAACCGTGGAGGTTCTGGGTTATGTCACTGACCGCACTGTATGATGCCTTAACCAGCTGGTCGCTGTATTCCAGTCTGCTGCAGGCCAGCCTTGAAACCCTGTACATGGTTGCTCTCAGCACCGTGCTGGCCACATTGATTGGTTTGCCCATGGGCACCCTGCTCTTCAGCAGTCGTCGTATTAAGCCTCATCCCCTGCTGAATCGCAGCCTGGCTGGGTTCATTAATTTCTGTCGCTCCATACCCTTTATTATTCTGCTGGTAGCGCTTATTCCTCTGACCCGTCTGCTGGTCGGAACGTCAATCGGCATCAACGCCGCCATCGTGCCGCTCACCCTGGGTGCCGCGCCGTTCTTCGCCCGCCTGGTTGATAACGCCTATCAGAACCTGCCGCGTGGACTGATTGAAACCGGTAACGCCATGGGTGCCAGCACCTGGCAGATGATTCGTCATATTCTGCTGCCTGAAGCCACGCCAGCTCTGATTCAGGCTATAACAGTTACAGCGATTACGCTGGTCAACTATTCCGCCATGGCAGGCACGGTCGGTGGTGGCGGCCTTGGAGATCTGGCTATTCGTTACGGTTATCAGCGCTTTGACGTCAGCATCATGCTGGGAACGGTTATCGTGCTGGTTGTCCTGGTGCAGCTGCTGCAGGCTGGCGGCGACAGGCTGGCCAGGCATTATCAGCATTAAATCCATTATTTTAAGGAGTTTGTTCCATGCGGTTTTTTATCTCGATATTACTGGCTCTGTGCCTGCTTGGCTGCCACAAGCCCTCACCCAACACACTGGTGGTCGGCACCATATCCGGCCCGGAAACGGATCTGATTGATGTGGCCCGGGACGTGGCTTATAAAGATTACGGCCTGCACATCAAGGTTGTTGAGTTTAACGACTACAACCTGCCTAACGAAGCCCTGGAAGACGGCAGCCTGGATGCCAATGTTTATCAGCACCAACCCTACCTTGAAGCGGCTGAAGCCGCGCATGGGTATCAGTTTGAAGCCATCGGGAAAACCTTTGTTTATCCTGCCGGCCTGTATTCCAGCAAGCTGAAATCTCTGAAAGAGCTCGGTGACAAGGCCACCATCGCCATCCCCAACGATCCCAGCAACGAAGCCCGCGCACTGCTTCTACTGCAAAAGGCTGGTTTGATCCGTTTGAAAAGCACACGTAACGCCACGCTGGCAGACATCAGCAGCAATCCCAGACAATTACAAATCAAAGAGCTGGATGCGGCGCAGTTACCCAGAGTTTTAAGCGACGTAGACGCAGCGGTCATCAACACCAACTTCGCCATTCCGGCTGGTCTGAGCCCTACAAAAGACACGCTTTTTCTCGAAGGAAAGGATTCTCCTTACGCCAACCTCGTTGTGATTCGAAGCAACAGCGATAAAAAAGCCCAGCTGGCTTTGTTTGTCAAGGCACTGAACTCTCCAGCCGTCCAGGAAAAGGCAAAAGAATTGTTTGGCGACGCAGCTATACCGGCCTGGTAAAACCAGGCTCACTCAATGTGGCCCGGGCCGCGAGGAAGTATCAGGCTCTGTACCCAGCACAGCCAGAAACTCGTCCGGCGCGGTTCGCTCAATCAGAGCCAGCACCTCCGATGGGTTTTCACAAAACCATGACACATCATTAAAATCGGCTCCCGGATACTTTCGTAATTCAGCCAGCATGTTTACTGCCTGATCGATCGTGCGTTGGCCGCTCATGAAGCTGGTCATGGAAAAAGTGCTGCCTTGACCACGTTTATCCACGATAACCTGGTATAAGTCATCCTGAGCACATAACAGTCTGAATTCAGGATTCTGACCTTTCAGTTCCATAAAGACCTGTGCCACAGACTCAAGCACGGCGGAGGAAACATCATCTGTTGTGGCCAGAAACGCCAGGGCATTTTTCAGTGTCATTCGTTCTGTTATCATTTTTTTCACTACGACCTGGCACATGGCATTCAACAGGATCGACTCGTCCGAAAACTGGCTGGCAAGCTGCGCTAAAACATCTTCGCGTAACAACCTGCGCGGAGATACGCGGGTCGAGCTCGATGCCGCTGACGCGGGCGTGTTGTGACGGGGTCTGTGACGAGAACGACCTTTCTCCATGCTGAGTGCATGTTGCGCATAGTCTGAACGTGTCATAGCGCAGAGGTTCAGAAAGACATTGCCCAGTGATTCCGCTGCCATGGTAGCTATCGACGCACTGGCATGGCCATCGAAAACGCCAGCCAGAACCGCCTGGGTCGAGTTCGGCTTAATGGTGTAGACAATAACTGACACGTTATCTTCCGATCCTTTATGCAAGGCACTTTTTGCCAACGCCATTGCCAGGTCGCCTTCCGACAGCGGTACCGGGGAATGACGCTGAATTTCTTCCAGATCTGTTTTCAGCCACGCTTCATGCGCCGCTCTGGTATCAGCCGGGCAAGGCTCTGAATAGCCATCGCAGGTGATGATCAGTCTGACACAGCCTATTTCGTCAATGCTGCACTGACAGGAATCCGCTAACTCCTTCATGCTGATTATATCGATGTCAGCATCGGCACAGACGCCAGGAAAATTTTTGTCACCCAGTGCACGGGTTACAGCCAGTCCCATACCGTTTGCGCTGAGCACCCGATTACCCTCAATAATTCCTCCGGCGGCAAGAACACGCCTGCGCTCGTCCACATCATCCAGGTTATGGATACGTCGATTCAGTCTGACCACCTTCAACAGCGTATTATTCCGATCGTAAACCGCGGCAAAGGAGAGAGAGTCTCCCAGCGTGGCCGTTATGAACCGGTCATCACCGTTGTAAATGGTGGTGGAAGCAACTGCCCCTCCCTGTTTATCGGCCATCTGCTGCAGAACGTGGAATGCGGTCCTCAGGCGGTGTCCGATTTCATCCGCACTTAGACGAGCGCTGTCTCCGAGAGGCGTCATATTTTCCTCGGAAAAAAACTCGATGAGCAAGGCATCTTCCTGCTCGTCACGCTCACCCTGAAATTCTGCGAAAGCGCAGGCGTGCCGGGGAATACTCGCAAAGGCTTCCTGTATACCTGGCCTGGGAACAGACAGATAGCGCTCGACTGACCTGCTCAGCGATTCTGACGAGGAACTGGAATATGAGAATGGATCAGGCACCATACATGCCTCCGTACTTGTTTATGCTTCTGATTTCAGTGTAGACAATACCACCGAACAATCAAACTGATCAAAGAGAACACCTTCATCAACTCAGCCTGCCCAGGTTCCGCACTTTATGCGCGTAATCCAGCGCGGAACTCGATTCAAGCACGCCCGGATGCTGTGTATAAAGCACTGCAAGCAGGCAAATTGATATTAAATGGGATTCGCATACTAAGTTTAAGCAGTTACAATCAGCATTCAGACACATTCTTGATTTTGAACCTGAGAAGATTATCTGGAGATGGTCCTGAGCCTGATTTGACCATAGTTCCCCGCCTGCGCGGGGAGGACAGATACGTAGCCCGGATTAGCGCCAGCGTAATCCGGGGAAATAATGGCTGTTTTTAAACTGTGATGAAATCATCCCGAAAGTTTTTTCGTCATATCAGCTTAAGCTTTTGTTAATTAAGGCGTGATATACTTAGCTCATGAAACCCATATTATGAGGTGCAACATGCCAGGTCAAATTTCTCAGCTGATTTCACGTGCGGTAACCGGAACCATTGACGGAACTTACGATTTTTATCGAAAATTTATCTTCACGGGTGAAACCGACGGAAAAATTGGCCGAAAAGCCATCGAAAGTCTGTTTTCGCCAGTCAATCAGGAACGTGAATATCTGGAAAACCTGGCCAGCATAACCGTTGCCAAAGATGCCAGAGCCAGCAACCCCTTTGAAACCTGGTCAAAAGAGCGCCTATCCAGCCTGGAGGATTTTTGCAGACTGAAAAGCGATGACGGCAAGCCACTGCCCTTTGCCAGCTCTCTGGCGGAAAAACTGAAAACGCCATCTGACGAGCTGACTGCCATCAGAACAGCGTTTGATACGGCACTGGCCGAAGACGCTGGTACACAGGCTGCCAAAGCTGAATTTGCCAAAAACATTGCCGCCATCAATGCGGTATTAAATGATGACTCTTCAGTTCATTTAGCTGCCATGGCGACTTATCTACAGGAACTGAAAGCAAAGGCGAAAGCCGACATCAGTACACAGCATCAGGCGGAAACCACACGTGTCACCGAGTTATTCAGCAGGCCGGACTTTTCAAAAGCCATGGGACTGGCCGCTGGCGAAGTAGAAAAATTTAAACAGGATACCCTGGATGCCCTGAAAAAATCTCAGGAAAAAGAACTTCAAAAGCTGGACAGCACAGTCAGCGAAGAAGCCAATAAACTACTGCGAAACAATGCTGATGAAGCCCAGCGCATTGCCTACCTGGCCACCATGTGGAAAGAAAGCACCCTGATGCGCCGTAAAATGCGCGAGCTGGCCGAAGCCAATGAAAACAACGGCCCACTGGAAATAGATTATGACAGTGACACCGGCACAGCACGCTTCAAGAATATCAGTGTCCGTGATATGGGAATTATCGAAACGATTACCGGCACCAAAATCAATATAACCCCTGGTGCGACTCCGGCTGAGGACTCGTTTGAAATGAAAATGCCCAAATACGGTTTTTTGTATTATCGCTCCAACAAAATGGAAATGGATTTGCTTTCGCTGGCCATGGCAACTCGAGCCTGTGGACATAAAGGCATTGTAATGAGCGTGACCGATAACAACGATCCTGAGCGCGCCATGATGATTGCCCGCAAACAGTTCGAAGCCTGCGTTGCTGCGGGATTTAATCCCGAATCAAAGCCCGATCCTAAGGATCCCAAGAAAACACGCTGCGCTATCGCTATTGTGGTGAATGGTAAAAAAATTGAAAACCCACAACAGGAGCTGTTTGCAAAACACTCCGAGATGTATAAGAAAATCATGCAGAAATACCACGATGGCAAGGAAATGGAGAAAAGATTAACAGGGGCCGCCACACCTCAGTCCATCCAGGCCATGAAAGGCATTATTCAGGCAAAACGTCAGGAAATGGAGGCGACACCTCCAGCCCCGGAGCCCGGTTCAAGCCCGGCGCCCTGATAAGCTCATAGCAGTCTGACTAAAAAATTCCACTGTTCATCGCAGTGGAATTCTGCTATTTTTGTTGCGTTTTAAATGGATATTACCCCCAGGCAAAGGAGAATTGCAATGAGTAGTCAGCACGCAGGAAATACCGAATCCGACAGCATCAACACAGGCGATGAACTGGACAGCACGACTGAAGCCAGCCCCGGCACCAAACTGGAAAGACGCCGACGCATTGAAGATCTTTTTGAACAAAAACGCTTAAGAGAAGAGGAAGAGCTCGGAGAATTTGATTTAGTATAGACCGCTCTTTAAAGATGTCGTTCCTACACTGGCAGGTCCTTCCAGTCAGCCGTAAATTTTTCTTGATTTTCCGTACTGCCTACGTACCGCGGCTTGTCCGCGGTATCCATAGGTGGCTGACTTCTTACGCTGAACCACTGGATACCGCGGACAAGCCGCGGTACGTTGGCGTCTGAGGGTGTCAAGAAGAAATTCAGACTGACTGGAAGGACCTGCCAGTGTAGGAACGATGTGATTCAATTCGATTTATTCACCACGTGTCCTTCTTCATCAGCATAAGGCAAAACCGTTACCTGAGTACCGACGCTTAAAAATTCCTCGTTCAGCCATTTGGCTGCAGAAGGCAGTACGCGTATGCATCCATGACTGGTGTTGGCGTAGGGTACTTCGTAGGCCGCATGCACCGTATAGCCCTGGAAGAAATACATACAGTAAGGCATTTTGGCGCCACCGGTGGTTTCTACCGGATATTCGCCCGAACGGCATTCCAGACCACGCTTGTTGTACACGCGGAACGTACCGGTTACTGTTCGGCAGGGCTGTCCTACGTCTTCACAGAAATCCTTTCCACCCGACGCGCTGCCGGTCATCACACGGTTTCCTTCCGGATCGTAAGCGGCCCATGCATAGGCTTTGGGATCAAAGATAAACTGCTTTTTACCGGTGGCAGGAGCCTTCTCCGGGAAATGCTCACGACCACGTTTGTCTTTTAAATAATGCGTTGTTCGGTGCACATAACCGGCATCGTCCGTGATTAACGTTGACTCATCAAGCTCAACGCATCCTGAAAGCCCGACGCACAACACGAGGCTTACCCAAAACAACTTCTTCATTACCTGTTCCTTAACTATGTTTATAAAAATTACCAGTGGCCGATCAGGCGCCAGTCATCGCCCTGGTTAAGGGAGATGACTGGCTGCGTTTCAGTCGGCCAGACGTCTGTATTTAATACGGTGCGGCCTGTCGGCATCATCGCCCAGACGTCGTTTCCTATCGGCCTCGTAATCGCTGTAGTTACCTTCAATGAACACCACCTGCGAATCGCCTTCAAAGGCCATCAAGTGGGTGCACACTCGGTCAAGAAACCAGCGATCATGCGAAATAACGATAGCACAGCCGGGGAAGGTTAAAATCGCCTCCTCCAGTGAACGCAGGGTTTCCACATCGAGATCATTACTTGGCTCGTCAAGCAGCAGTACGTTACCGCCCCGCTTCAACAACTTGGCCAGATGAACGCGATTGCGCTCCCCACCGGATAACTGCGATAGTTTCTTCTGCTGATCGGCTCCTTTAAAATTAAAGCGGCCGACATAAGCCCGTGATGGCATTTGAAACGCACCAACCTGCATAATATCATGGCCGTCTGAAATTTCCTGCCACACGGTTTTGTTATCGTCGAGGTGATCGCGCATCTGATCAACGTAGGCCATATCAACCGTCTCACCAATGCGAATCTCACCACTGTCTGGTTTTTCCTGGCCGGTGATCATTTTCAGGAAGGTGGACTTACCTGCGCCGTTGGGACCGATGATCCCCATAATGCCGCCTTTAGGAAGCTTGAAGCTCAGATTATCAATCAACAGGCGATCGCCAAATGACTTGCGTATGTCATTGCCCTCAATAACCAGATCGCCCAGGCGTTCACCCGGTGGAATATACAGCTCATTGGTTTCATTACGCTTCTGGAATTCCTTAGAGACGAGGTCTTCAAAGCGATCAAGACGCGCCTTACTCTTGGCGTGACGGCCTTTGGGTGATGCCTTAACCCACTCCAGTTCAGCTTTGATCGCGCGCTCATGGGAAGCCTGCTGCTTCTCTTCAAGAGCGAGACGGGCTTCTTTCTGCTCCAGCCAGGCGGTGTAATTGCCTTTATAGGGGTAGCCTTCGCCGCGATCCAGCTCAAGGATCCATTCAGCCGCGTTATCAAGGAAATAGCGATCGTGAGTAATGGCGACCACAGTACCCTTGAACTCCTCCAGATAACGCTCCAGCCAGGCCACACTTTCTGCGTCCAGATGGTTGGTTGGCTCATCGAGCAGCAGCATGTCAGGACTGGACAGCAGCAAACGGCAAAGTGCAACGCGACGACGCTCCCCTCCCGACAATTGACCCACGATACTGTCCCAGTCTGGCAGGCGCAGCGCGTCGGCCGCGATATCGAGCTGCCGATCCAGATCCCAGCCGCCACAGGCTTCGATGGCATTCTGTAACTCACCCTGTTTCTCAAAGAGCGCGTTCATTTCATCATCGCTCATTGGCTCGGCAAAGCGCATGTTAATTTCGTCGTATTGCCTCAGTTTGTCCTTGATTTCTGCAACGCCCTCTTCCACTACTGCCCGTACGGTTTTGGTCAAATCGAGACTGGGCTCCTGTTCCAGATAACCGATTTTAATACCGGGCTGTGGTCTGGCTTCACCGTCGAACTGCTGGTCGACACCGGCCATGATCCGCAGCAGGGTTGATTTACCGGAACCGTTCAGACCCAGCACGCCAATCTTGGCGCCGGGGAAAAAACTCAGGGATATGTCTTTCAAAATGGCGCGCTGGTTCTCGACGAATTTCGACACGCGATTCATGGTAAAAATATATTGCGACATCAGTACTCCGTATTTCTATTTTAAATTAAGCAATCAACCTTGCCAGTCCAGGATAACCTTGCCTGACTGGCCTGAGGCCATGATCCGAAAGGCTTCCTGATAATCATCAACCGGAAAATGATGAGTCATCACCGGCGAAACATCCAGACCACTCTGTAACATGGTGATCATTTTATACCAGGTTTCAAACATCTCACGGCCATAAATTCCCTTGATAACCAGGCTCTTGAAAATAACATGATTCCAGTCAATGGCCGTCTGCGGTGGCAAAATACCCAGCAGAGCGATGTGTCCGCCATGATCCATCACCCGCAGCATCTCATTAAATGCCGAAGCATTGCCCGACATTTCCAGGCCAACATCAAAGCCCTCCTTCATCCCCAGATCGCCCATCACCTGCTCAAGCGATCGTTCCCGGGTATTGACAGCGAGCGTGGCCCCCATCCTGCGCGCCATATCCAGACGATATTCGTTAACGTCTGTTACAACCACATGGCGTGCGCCAATGTGCCTCGCTATGGCAGTAGCCATCACACCAACCGGGCCGGCGCCCGTAATCAACACATCCTCGCCCACCAGGCTGAAAGACAGGGCGCAGTGAGCTGCGTTACCCAGTGGATCAAGAACAGCGGCCTGATCAGCAGAGATATCATCGGGCAAGGCAATCACATTACTGGCCGGCATACATACGAACTCGGCAAAGCAGCCCGTACGGTTGACACCCAGGCCCTTGGTATTGCGGCACAAATGACGCTTCCCGGCACGGCAGTTTCGACAGATTCCGCAGGTTATATGCCCCTCTCCGGACACCCGTTGCCCGATAGTCAGGCCCTCGACTTCATCGCCCATCGCGACGATTTCACCATAATACTCATGCCCAATGGTCATCGGCACTGAAATGGTCGCCTGAGCCCAGGCATCCCAGTTATAAATGTGAATATCCGTACCACAAATCGCCGTTTTGTGGATTTTTATCAAAACTTCGTGCGTTCCGTATTCCGGTATCGCCCGCTCTTCCAGCCAGATTCCAGGCTCGGCTTTGGCTTTCACCAGTGCTTTCATTTTCAGTCCTTTATTTAATGACGCCCAGTTGACGCCCTACGCGGGCGAAAGCCGCAATCGCCAGATCCAGATGACGGCGCTCATGTGCCGCCGACATCTGCGTGCGGATTCTTGCACGCCCCTTGGGAACAACCGGATAGGAAAAACCGACCACGTAAACACCCTCGGCCAGCAGCAGTTCCGCCATTTTTCCAGCCAGGGCCGCATCGCCCAGCATCACCGGAATAATAGGATGCTCTCCGGGCACAAGGTCAAACCCCAGATCGCTCATGCCTTTGCGAAAATACTGACTGTTGTCCTTCAGCCTGCGGGCCAGTTCCTGGCTCTTGTCCAGCCTGTCCAGCACTGCAATGGATGTCTGGGCAATCACCGGCGCAAGGCTGTTAGAGAAAAGATAGGGCCTGGAGCGTTGGCGCAGCCAGTCTATCATCACCGCCGAACCCGAGGTGTAGCCACCCGACGCACCACCGAGAGCCTTGCCGAGCGTGCCAGTGAGTATATCAATCCTGTCGGTAACACCGCAGTATTCCGGCGTACCCCGCCCCGTCTCGCCCATAAAACCCACCGCGTGGGAGTCATCGACCATCACCATGGCATCGTAGCGGTCGGCCAGTTCACAGATGGCCGGCAGATTGGCAATAATACCGTCCATCGAAAACACGCCATCGGTCGCAATCAGACGAAAACGCGCGCCCTTTGCGGCGATCAGCTGCTGCTCCAGATCCTTCATATCATTATTGGCATAACGATAGCGGGCCGCTTTGCACAGACGCACCCCGTCAATAATACTGGCATGATTCAGGGCATCGCTGATGATGGCATCTTCTTCGCCCAGCAGGGTTTCAAACAAACCGGTATTGGCGTCGAAACAGGAAGAATACAGAATGGTATCCTCCTTGCCGAGAAAACGGCTGATTCGATTTTCCAGTGCCTTATGCAGGCTTTGCGTACCACAGATAAACCGTACGGAGGCCATGCCATAACCCCAGGTTGCCAGCGCCTCCTGCCCTGTCCGAATCAGCTCAGGATCATTGGCCAGCCCCAGATAATTATTCGCACACAGATTGACAAATTCCTGATTATTGACGGTCACCAGCGCCTGCTGCTGACTGGCAATCAAACGCTCGGACTTATATAAACCCTGTTGTTTGATACTTTCTATCTCAGATAGCAAATAATCCGTAAACGCACTGGACACGTGACTCTCCCTCATCATGCAAAAAACGAAATCATACCAAATCACGGGACAGGGCACTATGTTAATGATCAAAAAATGATAAAAACTGTCGTCGATAAAAAATAAAATCCCGACAAGGCTGCGATTTGCTCATAATTATCCTGCGGAACCAGTCGCACCTTCCTTCATTTCTTGCTAAAATCGTCCCAACGCTTTAACCTAACCGATTCATGTAGTGGTGACGTTCTTATGACAAATCAAATTGCACGCATTAATATGATCAAACAACAGCTTAGAACCGGCGATGTTCTCAACGACCGGATTCTCGAACTGTACAGCGAGATTCCGAGAGACGAATTTGTTCCCGAGTCAATGCGTAATTTTGCCTGGTCAGATAAACAGCTGCCTCTGGCACATGATCAACGCATGCTGACACCCCTCGAAGAAGGACGAATTCTTCAGAGCCTTAACCTGCAGGGCCACGAAACAGTACTGGAAGTAGGCACCGGCACCGGCTTTTTCACAGCCTTACTCAGTCGCCTGTGTAAAAAGGTTATCAGCATTGACTACTTTGCAGATTTCACTGAAGCCGCGAAACGCAGACTGGAACAGCAGCAGTGCGATAACGTAGAGCTTATCACGGGTGACGGCTGTCGCGGCTGGCTGGACAAGGCGCCTTATGACGTTATCGTCATGACCGGTGCCGTCGATGCCATCACTGAAACGCATCGTCTGCAGATCCTGCCCGGCGGAAAGCTGTGCGCTATCGTTGGCGAGGCTCCCGTTATGCAATGCCTGCTGATGACACTGGATCACGACGGCAACTGGACAGAAGACGTGCTGTTTGAAACCTGCGTTCCCTCCCTGATCGATAAACTGAAACGCAAAGAGTTCATATTCTAGGACCTGTTAGCATGAAGAAACTGCTTGTTTGCCTTTTGATGACTGCTGCTGTTTTACCCTCTGTTTCAAATGCTACTGATTTGATGGATATCTACCGTCAGGCTCTCGAGAATGACACGGTTTTCAAGGAAGCCTACAGCACCTACATGTCAACAGCTGAATCCATACCCCAGGCACGGGCAGCACTCTATCCTCAGCTTAACATTGGCAGTCAGGCTGCCCGTAATGTTCAGGACGTCAACGCCTCCGGCGTACGCATCGCCCAAACCTATGGCAGTACGCAATGGAGCGTTGCCGCGTCACAGGCTGTGTTTAATTACCAGGCATGGGCCAGGGTACAACAGGCCAAGGCCTCGGTAAAAGCCGCCCAGGCAACATTTAACGATGCCGCTCAGAATTTGATTCTACGTACCAGCAAAGCGTACTTCGACGTGCTGTTCGCCCGTGACACACTCAGCTTCGCTGAAGCAAAAAAGCGTGCCAACAAACGCTCGCTTGACCAGGCTCAGGAGCGCTTTAAGGTAGGTCTGGATGCCATTACATCCGTTTACGAAGCCAAAGCGGCCTATGACCAGTCGATTGCTGAAGTGATTTCAGCGAAAAACAGTCAGATTAATCAATACGAAAATCTGCGCAAGCTGACCAACCATGTATATGACTACCTGGCGCCCTTGCGAGACAGCCGTATTCCACTGATTACGCCCGAGCCCAACAACGTAGACGAATGGATCGATACCGGGCTTAAGCAAAATTACAATCTGTATGCCGCCAAATACAGCCTGCAGGCAGCACGTGACAACATAAAGTCGCAATCCGCTGGCGGCTGGCCAACGCTCGCCGTACAGGGCAACAGCAGCCAGACCCGTAATAATGTGACGAACGGATCTTTTTTCGTCCCAACCAAGCAAACCCTTTCCAATGTTGCCCTGGCTCTTAATTTCCCGGTGATGCAGGGTGGCCTGGTGCAGTCGCAGACCCGTCAGGCGCAGTTTGATTTCCAAAGCTCGAGCGAGCAGCTGGAAAAAACCTACCGTGACGTCGTGGTTAACAGCACCATTGCCTTTAACAACATTATTGACGGCATCAGCAAGGTTAAAGCGGATCGCCAGACGGTTATATCACGCGTCAACTCACTGGAAAGCACGGAAGCCCAGTTCCAGGTGGGAACACGGACCATGGTGGACGTAGTGAATGCACAGCAACGACTTTTTGAGTCACAGACTCAGCTGGCAAACGATCAGTATAATCTGATCAACGCTCTGCTGACATTGAAATATCTGGCCGGAACACTGAATGTCAACGACATTGAAGAAGTTAACTCCTGGTTATCTACCACCCGTGTCAACAGCTTCCCGCCGACGGATTCCTCCAAATAACTTTTTATACAGGTTGTAACATGTCCAACACTCCTTCCCTTGTGGAAAAAAAATTACTGCACTATACCGGCAAGGCCATTGCCGACTTTAATATGATTCAGCGTGGCGATCGCGTGATGGTCTGTCTGTCAGGTGGCAAGGATTCGTTTACCATGCTGACCTTGCTGCACAGCCTGAAACAACGCTCCAACCATAAGTTTGATATTTTCGCCTTCACCCTGGATCAGGCACAGCCTGGCTGGGATGACAGTCGTCTGCACGCATGGCTGAAGGAGCGAAAGATCCCCTATGAAATTCTGACTCGCGATACCTACAGCATTGTCAAGGAAAAAATCCCCGAAGGAAAAACCTACTGCTCCCTGTGCTCACGCCTGCGTCGCGGCATTATTTATCGTTATGCAGAAGAAAATGGCTTCACAAAAATCGCCCTTGGTCATCATCGCGATGATTTGATCCGAACGCTGATGATGTCCATCCTGTACAATGGCGATATACGCTCCATGCCACCCAAGCTGTTGAGCGACAACAAAAAGCATATTGTCATCCGCCCTCTCTGCTATGTGCAGGAAAAAGACATTATTGCCTTTGCCAAAGAGCAGGAATATCCCATTATCCCCTGCACATTGTGTGGATCGCAGGAAAATCTGGCACGCAAGCGCGTTGGCAGGCTGATTGATCAGCTGGCTGAGGAAAATCCCAAAGTCCCCAGTAACATGTTGCATGCGCTGCAAAGCATCAAGCCCAGTCAGCTTATGGATCAGGATTTATGGCAATTCAAAAATCTGGAAAGCCAGCTGACAGGACGGGATGACGGCCAGAGCGAATCGATTTTAAATGAAAACGAAATCCCCTGTCTTGATGATGCCCCGATTTAAAAAATAACCACTCCCGGAATCAGCGCAGCCTGAGCCGGGACAGCTCCTCATATCGTTAAGAAATATTTCTTTGTCGTAAAGATTAACAAAGTGGACATTATACGCTATTATAAAACCCACATTCGGCTGACTTGAGAAATAACGATGAATGAAGCTTATTTACAGGCCCTGCGCAAGTTTAATATTTATCGACAGAGACAATTAAAATTTGATTTTGTCGCTGCTGTTGTTGTTTTTCTCGTTGCCATCCCACTCTGTCTGGGTATTGCCCTCGCTTCAGGCGCACCTTTGTTTTCAGGTATATTAAGTGGTGTTATCGGCGGTGTGGTGGTTGGGTCTATCAGCGGCTCATCGGTCAGCGTCAGCGGACCTGCCGCAGGTATGGCGGCGGTGGTGCTCGCAGCAATCAGCCAGCTGGGTGATTTCAACACATTTTTGCTTGCCCTGACGCTGGCTGGTTTGTTACAGATTCTGGTTGGCAGCCTTCGCGCCGGGTTTATCGTTGAATACGTTCCATCGAACGTGGTTCAGGGTCTGCTCTGTGCCATCGGGATTCTACTGATAGTTAAGCAGCTGCCGCTGGCATTCTCTCTGTCGTACACAAGCGAGGAGCTGCAGACGCACCTGCTCGAAACAACCGAAGGCTTCACCTTTGCCCCCTTATATGCCTTTACTCAGCATATCAACGCAGGTGCTACCATTATTTCTCTGGTGTCTTTTTCTCTGCTTATTTTCTGCGATAAAACCAATATTCCCCGTCTGCGCGGTATCCCTGCGTCGATTCTGGTCGTATTGATAGGGATCGTTATCAATGAATCATTTATCCGGGCTGATTCACTGTTCGCTCAAAACGGGGCTCATCTCGTCAATATTCCGGAGCATGACGGCTGGAATGATTTTCTGGGTCAGTTCCAATTCCCGAACTGGGCTTCATGGACCAATCCCAAAGTGTATTTGTACGCCGCCATCATCGCCATCGTGGCCTCACTGGAGAGTCTGCTGAACGTCAAGGCTGGTGAAAAACTGGATAAAAAACACCGCAACTGCTCAAAAGACAGGGAGCTGGTTGCTCAGGGCATGGGTAACCTCACAGCAGGTCTGCTGGGTGGTATTCCCGTTACATCCGTGATTGTTCGTACCTCGGTCAATATTCAGGCAGGCGCACGCAGCAAAATGTCCACTATATTGCATGGCATGCTTCTGTTTTTTGCGGTACTGACTATTCCTTCGTGGTTAAATAAAATTCCCCTGTCGTCTCTGGCAGCCATCCTGATATACACAGGTTACAAATTAACCAAGCCCTCGATTTACACGTCCATCTATCAGCAGGGTCTGGATCGCTTCATTCCCTTCATTGCGACTGTCATCAGCATTGTCATCTTTAATCTGCTGGCTGGAATCCTGCTGGGGCTTGCTATCAGTCTGTTTTATATCCTGAAGAGCAACAGCCAGGCGCGACTGGACATTATCAAGGAAATTTATCCCAATGGTGCAACCAACCGCCTCGTTCTGCCGCAACAGATTACCTTTTTGAACAAAGCGTCGCTGGTAGCAGAATTAAACTCCATACCGCCTAAATCGCAGTTGATTATTGATGCACGCTACTCGCATTACATTGATAAGGAAATTGTTGAGTTAATCAAGGAGTTCCAGCAGGACCAGGCGCCAAACAAACAGATTGCTCTGAATCTGATTGGTTTCAAGGATCATTACGACATCCACAACTATATAGACTTCATCAACGTGACTACCTACGATGTGCAGACCACGTTGACACCATCTGAAGTATTGACTGTGCTGCGTGAAGGAAATCAGCGTTTTCTGAACGATACCCGCATTCATCGCAGTCCGAAAATCGACATCCAGTACACAGCTCAGACTCAACACCCGATTGCGGTTGTGCTGGGTTGCATTGATTCCCGGGTTCCGGTTGAAACGATTTTTGACATGAGCTTTGGTGATCTCTTCTGTGTTCGGGTGGCCGGTAACGTGGTTAACGACGACGTGCTGGCCAGTATTGAATACGCCTGTCACGTGGTAGGCGCCAAGCTGATAGTCGTGCTGGGTCATACCCGCTGCGGCGCCATTCAGGCGGCCTGTAACGGCGTGGAAAAAGGTCATATCACCCAGTTGCTGGCAAAAATAAAGCCCGCTGTTAACGCGGAAATCAACATTCAGGGTAAGCGTGCGGGCGAAAATGAATCCTTTGTTTCGCGGGTAACGTCGCTGAACGTGGCCAACACCCTGCAGCAGATTTATCAGCGCAGCGAGATTCTTAAAATCATGCTTGATCAGGATGAAATCGCCATGGTGGGGGCATTATATAATGTCGAAAGTGGTAAAGTGGCGTTTGATGATTACTCGGATGATCTGGCGGTGTTGTGCAACCATACCCCGGTTAATAATCTGTCTGCCAAGCTGTCAGGCCTGCTGGAGCAGAATAAACTGGCGCCCAGGTAACGCTGCGGTCGAGAGGAGGCGGGGAGCCAGCCAGGTGCTGGCTTCCCGCCTGATTTGACCATAGATCCCCGCCTGATCCCGTCCCGGCCTACTCCTCCCCCTCCTTACATCCACCTGAAGTCTGGTATATAATCCGGTTCCCATATTTTGAACATCAGGATATATTATGCGCGCGTCACAATGGTTTGTTGCCACCCTCAAAGAAACTCCTAATGATGCTGAGGTGGTTTCGCATCAATTGATGCTGCGCGCAGGCCTTATCCGTAAACTGGGCTCTGGACTTTATACCTGGCTGCCACTGGGCCTGAAGGTACTGCGCAAGGTTGAGCAGATCGTACGCGAAGAAATGAACAGAGCGCATGCGCTTGAAGTCCTGATGCCCGCCGTACAGCCCGCTGAGCTCTGGCAGGAAACGGGTCGCTGGGAAAGTTTTGGCGGTCTGCTGCTCACCATGACTGACAGCAACAAACGTGATTATTGCTTTGGCCCTACGCACGAAGAGGTCATCACAGACCTGATGCGCAACGAGTTGCGCTCCTACAAGCAGCTGCCTGTTAATTTTTATCAGATCCAGACCAAATTCCGCGATGAAATCCGTCCACGTTTCGGCGTGATGCGGGCACGTGAATTCCTCATGAAAGACGCCTATTCCTTCCATCTGACTCAAGAATCCCTGCAGGCAGGCTACGATACGATGTATCAGACCTATTGCCGTATTTTCGACAGACTGGGCCTGCGCTACCGTGCTGTTGAAGCCGACACCGGCGCCATCGGTGGTTCCGCCTCACACGAATTTCAGGTTCTGGCTGAATCTGGAGAAGATTTGATTTTCTTCAGCGATAAAAGCCAGTACGCAGCTAACATTGAACAGGCAACCAGTCTGATACCGGCCAAATCCAGTCAGCATAATCAGCCTGAGAAAGCTCTGGTGGCAACTCCTAATCAAAAAACCATCTCAGAGGTGGCCAAAGGTCTGGGAATCGCCGAAGACAGGCTGGTCAAAACCCTGATTGTTGAAGGTCGTGAACACCCGCTGGTCGCTTTGGTCTTACGTGGTGACGATGAGCTGAACGAAATAAAGGCTGCCAGACATCCCCTGGTGCGCTCGCCACTGACCTTTGCCAAAGACGAGGTCATTCTGAAAAGTCTTGGCGCACCGGTTGGTTCTTTGGGACCGGTTGGTTTATCGATTCCGGTTATCGCTGACCACCACGCTCTCGCCATGCCCTCTTTCGTCTGCGGTGCCAATCTGGCTGACAAGCACTTTATTCAGGTGGTCTGGGATCGTGACGCGCACTATCAGGACAGCTTCGACCTGCGTAATGTCAAAGAAGGTGATCCCAGTCCAGACGGCCATGGGCATCTGCAGTCGGCACGCGGCATTGAAGTCGGCCATGTTTTCCAGCTGGGCGACAAATACGCCAAAGCCATGGGTGCGGCGGTCATTAACGAAGAAGGCCAGCTGCAGACCATGCTGATGGGCTGCTATGGGCTCGGCATCAGCCGGGTGGTTGCTGCCGCGATTGAACAACATCACGATGAACGCGGTATTCTCTGGCCACAGGCAATAGCCCCGTTCCAACTGGTGATTATCCCCATCAATGGCCATCGCTGCCCTGCCGTACAGGAAGCTGCTGAAACGCTTTACAGGGAATTACTGGCGCAGGGCATGGATGTTCTGCTTGACGATCGTAACGAGCGTCCAGGCGTCTTATTTGCGGATAACGAACTGATCGGCATTCCTCATCGGCTGGTGGTCAGCGAACGCCATTTGCAGCAGGACGCATTGGAATACAAGGCGCGTAACAGCGACGACATTCAAATGATCCCGCTGGCCGGAATCCACGAATTCTGCCGGAATCTGTAGGTTGGGCCTTGGCCCAACAATCAGCCTGGATGCAAATTCCATGTTGGGCCGAGTCTCAGTCTACCAGAACATGCTGATAAGATTTAAAGCAGACAAGACGGTGATAGCCGTGAATGTGAGCATCATCCCAATAACACGGAAGAGAAAATCCTTCCTGTCTGCCAGAAATGTGTAGGCATGGGACAAACGACCCAACATGAAGATCAGAGCCAGCACAGACAGCAATATGACATTCACGCTGTTGGCCTCGGCGCAAAGCAGCAGGATCAGCGTGATGGGTACATATTCAGCAAAATTTCCATGTGCTCTGATAGCAAGGTTCAGATCGTGATGCCCTTTGTCACCAATAGAGACGCGATGTCTGTGACGAAGGGAAACGACCTTGACCGACAGATAAATGTAGGCCAGAGCCAGGAGAGAACTGCAGATACTCGTTACAGGGTACACAGGCATGGTATGCTCCTTTCCATGAGTCAAACAGGTTAAGCCAATCCTTTAGCCTCGCAGCAGCTTTCACTACCCGACAATCGATTTGGCCTGTGCCCAAATGGCCATCAGTTCCTCAAACGAATGCCCATTCAGGTCGCTTAAACCGCGTTCGGCAGCCAGGCTTTTAACCGCTTTAAGGCGCCGCTCAAATTTACCCAGCGTTTTCGTCAGTGTTTCAGTCGGATCAAACTGACAAAACACACACAGGGAGAACGCGGCATGCAGCAAGTCGCCGATTTCCTCCTGCAAATGCGCCCGGGACAGGGAGGCCGGATCGGATGTTAAATGCTCATCAATTTCCGCGCATTCGCTGGTTATCTGGGCCATAATCTGGCTGGTATTTTCCCAGCGAAAACCAAAGTTATCCGCTTCTCGCTCAAGATTAAATACTTTTTCCAGTAAATCCATCGTACAGCCTTTATTTTGTTCTAACAACCTGACAACCATGATACCACTCATCAGCGTGGTAACAACAGATCTTGCCCAACCCCGGATTACGCTGCGCTAATCCGGGCTACGCATCAACACTCACACACTC